>JALYRN010000836.1 GCA_030855295.1 Myxococcota bacterium
GCCGCGCGCTGCGAGCAGCCCGCGCGCGGAGCGTGAGCGGCGGCCCGCGAGCACGATCCGCTCCCGCGAGGGCGCCGCCTCTTCGCAGGGCGGCGGGTCCCAGGGCGCCGGGTTCGTCACCGAGAGCCCGTACTGACGAACGCGCGTTCCTCGTCTGGACCGTACGCGCGCAGCGGGTACGTTCTCGCGACCAAGGAGGTCCGACGATGAGCAGCGGCGACGAGCGACCGCGTTCCGGTGAGCGCCCGGAGGGACCGGGTCTACCGGAGATCGACGTGCGCGAGTGGGGCGGCAAGCGCGATGGCGAGCGGCAGGTGATGGACCGCCGGCTCTTCATGCAGCTGCTCGTCTTCGACGTGCCGCCGTCCGGGGATCTCCCCTCCCCCTCCGACGTCCAGCGCGAGCTCGCCGCGCGCCTCACCAAGGCGGACGTCCCGAGCGTCGTCTACGCCGACGCGAACGCACCGGCGGGGATCGGGCTGCTCACGTGGAGCGAGGATCCGCGGCTCTTCGTCGACGTCGTGCGGCCGCTCTTCCACGACGGTGTCCTGCGCTGCCTGCAGCAGCGCACCGACTTCACGATGATCGGGCGCACGTACTCGCTCGGGCACGAGCCCGACCTCGCGCACGGCCTGCTGCGCCGGCCCGCCGAGCACGTGCTCCACGAGGGCTGGGACTGGGCGGTCTGGTACCCGCTGCGCCGCAGCGGCGCGTTCGAGAAGCTCGAGAAGCAGGAGCAGTCGACCATCCTGCGAGAGCACGCGTCGATCGGCATGGCGTACGGCCGCGGCGACTTCGCGCACGACGTGCGGCTCGCCTGTCACGGGCTCGACGCCGGCGACAACGAGTTCGTGATCGGGCTGGTCGGCAAGGACCTCCACCCGCTCTCGCACGTCGTGCAGACGATGCGTCACACCCGCCAGACCTCGGAGTTCATCGTCAAGATGGGCCCGTTCTTCGTCGGACGCGCGGTGTTCCGAAACCCGGGGGCGCCCGCATGAGCGAGCGAACGATCTTCGATCGCATCCTCGACGGCGAGATCCCCTGCCATCGCGTGTACGAGGACGATCACGTGCTCGCGTTCCTCGACGTCGGGCCGCTCTCCGAGGGGCACACGCTGATCATCCCGAAGGAGCGCAAGGCGCAGCTGCACGAGCTCTCGGACGAGTCGGCCGCGGCGATCGGACGGGTGCTGCCGCGCATCGCGCGCGCTGTGATGGAGGCGACCGGAGCGAGCGCGTACAACGTGCTCCAGAACAACGGCGCGGCGGCGCACCAGGCCGTGCTCCACGTGCACTTCCACATCATCCCGAAGCAGGACGCGCGCGGCCTCGGCATCAGCTGGAAGCCGGGGCAGCTCGACGCCACCGACGGGGCCGCGCTCGCGTCGCGAATTGCGCGCCAGATGTAAGGCGCTGGTCCGCGATCGGGGCTTTCGGCTCCGGGGTGGCCGCGAGACACTCGTCGCCTCACCCCGGGAGCCACTCCGTGATGGACACGACAACCCGCGATCGCACTCCTTTGGCCCACGAGACAGAGCCCGTTCGCCCCTTGCAGGCCGTCGTGATCGACGACGACGAAGACACGTGCGCGATGCTGGCCGCGCTGCTGGCGCGTGCGGGGTTCGGCGTTCGCACCTTCGCGAGCGCCGCCGGCGCCTTGAGCGCGATCCGCGACGCGCGGCCCGACGTGGTCGTGACCGACCTCCATCTGCCCGAGGGCAGCGGCGCCGAGCTCGCCCAGGCGCTGCGCGCCGATCCCGCGACGGCGCACGTGGCGATCGTCGCGCTGACGGGACAGGTCGATCCCGACTGGGAGATCGTGCGGCACTTCGACGCGTACCTGCGCAAGCCGTTCGAGCCCGAGCGCCTGCCGAGCCTGCTGGTCGCGCTCGCCGCGGCCGCGGCGGCGTCGCGCGACCGCGTGGCCTGATCGCCGGCGCCGTTCCTCTTGCCCCACCCGCCCGGGCCGCCCATCCTCGGCCCCGCGATGGCGGGGATCACGTACAAGGACTCGGGCGTCGACGTCGACGCGGGCGACGATCTGGTCGACCGCATCAAGCCGTTCGCGGCGCGGACGCGCATCCCCGAGGTGCTCTCGGGCGTCGGCGGGTTCGCGGGCCTCTGCGCGCTTCCGTCGGGCATGAAGGATCCGGTGCTCGTGTCGGGCACCGACGGAGTCGGCACCAAGCTCAAGCTCGCGTTCCTCGCGGATCGACACGACACCGTCGGGATCGATCTCGTCGCGATGTGCGTGAACGACGTCATCACGACGGGCGCACGGCCACTCTTCTTCCTCGACTACTTCGCCACCGGCAAGCTCGACGTCGAGCGCACCGCCTCGGTGATCCAGGGGATCGCGCGCGGCTGCGAGGACGCCGGGTGCGCGCTGCTCGGCGGAGAGACCGCGGAGCTGCCGGGCTTCTACGCGCCCGGCGAGTACGACCTCGCGGGCTTCGCGGTCGGCGTGGTCGAGCGCGGCGCGATCCTCGACGGCAAGCGAGTGCGCCCCGGCGACGCGGTGATCGGGATCGCGTCGAGCGGGCTGCACTCGAACGGCTATTCGCTCGTCCGCAAGGTGCTCCTCGAGTCTGCGAAGCTCGAGCTGAGCGCGACGCCCGAGGGGCTCGGCGAGCCGCTGATCGATGCGCTCCTGCGCCCGACGCGCATCTACGTCCGCGCCGTCCGCGCGCTGCTGGACGCGGTCGACCTGCGCGCGCTCTCGCACATCACGGGGGGCGGCCTGCCGGGGAACGTTCCGCGCGTGCTGCCGGACGGCATCGGCGTGACGATCGATCCCGCGACGTGGGAGCGCCCCGCGATCTTCGAGCTGGTGCAGCGCCACGGCGCGGTCGCCGAGTCGGAGATGCGGCGTGCGTTCAACCTCGGCCTCGGCCTGGTCGCGTTCGTGCCGGCCGAGGACGCGCAGCGCGCGATCGACGTCCTGGTGTCCGCGGGCGAGCGCGCGTCGGTGATCGGCCGCGTGATCGAGACGCCGGGCGCCGAGTTCGAGGATCGCGTGCGATTCTCGGGGACGTGATCCGCTCCTTCTACGACGTCGTGGTGGTCGGCAGCCGCCTCGGCGCGCTCGCCGCGGCCGCGCTGCTCGCGAAGCGCGGCTTCCGCGTGCTCGTGATCGGGCAGAACGATCTCGGCACGACCTACGAGATCGAGGGCGAGACCTATCCGCGCGCGCCCTTCTCGTTCCTCGCTGCGCACTCGCCGATCGCGCGGCGCGTGTTCGCAGAGCTCGCCATCTCGCAGGCGTTCCGCCGGCAGGCGGTGGTCGTCGATCCGGCGTTCCAGGTCGCGATGCCGGGGCATCGCTTCGATCTCGCGCTCGATCCGGCGCACCTCGATCGCGAGATCGATCGCGAGTTCCCGGAGGTGAAGCGGCCGATCGAGGACTTCCTCGGGCGCGCGCGAGCGCAGTCGCTGGAGCTCGATCGCGCGGTGGAGCGCGATCTGATCTGGCCGCCCGAGAGCTTCTTCGAGCGCCGCGAGCATGCGCGCGCCATCGCGCACCTGACGGCGCGGCCTGGCGAGCCCAGCGCGGGCGCCTCGAGCGACGACCCGCTGCGCGAGCT
>JALYRN010000837.1 GCA_030855295.1 Myxococcota bacterium
TCTCGCGAGAAGCTCGCGCGGGGTGCGGTGATCGTCGCGATCGGCGCCGCGCTCGCGCTGGGCGTCGTCGTGATCGCGCTGCACCTCACGGGCGATGGCGATCGTAGGGAGGGACCGATCCTCGAGATCGCGATCGCGACGTCGGCGGCGACCCCGACGACCACGCGCACCGCGGCGCCGACGATCGAGCCCTCCATCCCGATCGATCGCACCGCGACGATCGAGGAGCTCGAGCGCCTGGCCGCGACGCACCTCGCGTCGGGCAGCTACGCCGACGCCGCCGCGGTGTACCGCGTGCTGGCCGAGCGCGCCCCGCATCGGCACGCGTTCTCGATCGCCGCGCGCGTGCTCGCGGAGGAAGCACGGTGATGCGCGTCGCGACGACGCTGCTGATCGCGTCCGTCGTGCTCACGACCGCGTCGTGCGGCGGCGAGCGCGAGGCCTTCCGCGTCGGCGTGCACGCGATGCTCGACGGCGAGCCGATCGGCGGCGTCGAGATCGCCGAGGACGGCGTGCGCCTCGGCGAGACCGGCGCCGACGGGATGCTGCAGCTCGCGGCCGATCGGCCGGAGGGCACCCGCCTGCAGCTCTCGGCGCGCTGTCCCGACGGACACCGCGCGCGACCGGCCGAGCTCGAGGTTCGACTGCGCCGCCTCCAGCCCACCACCGGCGGTCCGGAGCCGGCGGCGCTGACGCTCGAGGTTCGCTGCGAGCGGCGTGTCCGCGACGTCGTGGTGGTCGTCGACGCCGGGCTCGAGGGGCTCGACGTGCTCGTCGACGGTCGGGTGGTCGACCGCACCGACGCCGCCGGCCTCGCGCACCTGACGCTGCAGCAGCCGCCGGGGCAGCGCTTCGTCGTCAGCCTCGAGACCTCGGCGCACCCCGAGCTGGTGCCCGCCGATCCCGAGCAGCGCTTCACCGTCTCGTCGCGCGACGAGGTGTTCTACTGGGCGCGCCCGCTGAGCGACGGCACCGAGGACGACGATGGCTCGGAGCGGCGCGGACGGGGGCGCGGCCGAGGTCGCACGACGTCCGATCGCTCGATCGAGAGGCTGCGATGACGACGGTCCGCGACAAGACGCGAAGCCCCGGGCCCGAGCGCTCGCTGCGCGCCGACGAGCGCGGCAGCTACCAGCTCGAGTACCTCGTGATCCTCGTGCTGGTGGCGCTCGTGACGGCGATCGCGATCGCGACCGTCGCGGTGCCGCTGGTGCTCTATCACGCCGACGTGCGCGAGGCGGTCACGTCGACGGTTCCGTGACCCAGCGAGAGTGCTCGCCCGCTCCGGGACCTACCGTACGCGCGCAGAGCGCGCTGCCGTCCGGTCCCTCCGGGGCGAGCACTCCTGCAGTCACTCCGCGACGATCGGCTCGCCCGCTCCGGGACCTACCGTACGCGCGCAGAGCGCGCTGCCGTCCGGTCCCTCCGGGGCGAGCACTCCTGCAGTCACTCGCCGCCGGGCGGGATCTCGAAGCCGCACCCGGCCCGCCAGTTCGGCTCGATCGGATAGCGCTCGCAGAAGAGCTCGACGACGCGCACCGACCACGCGATCTCGCCCTCCGGCATGCGCGTGTTGCACGCCGTCCCGGAGCGCGTCCGGAGCTCGACCAGCCCGCCGCCGAGCACCTCGGGCCGTCGCGTGTACCGCACGTCGTCGGCGCTCGACGCCGCGACCAGCACGTCCTCGAGCCGATCCGCCGCCTCGGGCGCCAGGTCCCGCTGCGTCCCCCGGAACGAGCCCACCCACGCGCGCGCCGGCGCGGGCCGTCCGTCGTCGCATCCCTCGAGCGCAGGCGCCCAGAGATCGCGGCTCGCGCTGCGCACCGACGCGAGCTCCGCGCCCATGCGGTGGTGCACCCAGAGGAACCCTCCGAACAGCATCGCGAGCAGCAGCGCCACCATCGCCCCCTCGAGGTGCACCCCTCCCCGCTCGTCACGCAGCAGCGAGCGCCCCTGCTCGAGACGAACGCAAGGGGGCGCAGGGGACCCCGCGCAGCGACGCGCAGCGTCGGCCGGGGGTCGAGAGGGGGGCGGAGCCTCCCCGGGCAACTCAATGAAGCGCATCGCGTGCCGCCCAGAGATCGTCCACCACGTCGTCACACGCGCCGCCGCACTCCGGCAGCAGCGTGCGGCGCAGCCACTCGGCATATCTCGGATCCGTATCCGCCGGATCGATCGAGCCGCCCGTCGGATAGCGCCACGGCCGCAGGCGCGCGCGCCACTCGGTGCGGAACGAGTCCTCCTCGACGGCGTGCGTCGCACTGTCGGTCTCGAGGTTCACCAGCTCCCACGTCGAGTAGTACTCGGCCTGCGCCACCGCCACGCTCGCCACCGAGCCGCGCTCTGCGAGATCGCCGCGACCGACGTCGACCGTCTGCGCGCTGAAGATCCGCGCGACGTCGACGCCCTGCTCGAGCGCACGCAGCCGCTCGCTGTCGCCGACCACCACCACGCGCACCTGGAACGGCTCGGTCCCCACCGGCCGCGCCGCCGGCGCCGGGACGTATGCGTCGACGCCTTCGATCTCGGGGCAGTACGGCAGGTCGCGACCGACGTGCGCGTTGTCCTCGCCGATCGTGCGGTAGGCGATGTCGATCCCCATCGCGATCTCGGCGAGCCGGTGCGTGTGCAGGTTCGCGAGCGCGCAGAACGCCGCCGTGCCCGAGGGCTGCGCGGCGATCGAACGCCGCACGAAGAACCCGCGCCGCATCGCGGGACCGAGGCGCGTCTCGAGCAGGTCCTGCACCTCGGACGCGGCGAGGCGCGGGGTCTCGCGCGCGATCGACTCCGCGGCGTCGGTCCCGCGGCGCAGCTCCTCGACGAGCTGCGGCTGCATGGTCTCGCGCGCGCCGGCGTACCGATCGAGCAGCTCGCGGCAGAACCCGTCGGGCGCCGGATACACCTCGCGCGGCTCGCCCTCGCCCTGGATGATCGAGAAGCGCACGCACAGGTCGGCGGCGCGCTCGCTCAGCAGCGCCCCCGCGAGCACCGACATGCTGACCGCGTTCGCCGCGTTGACCGTCGCGATCGCGTTCATGCTCGTCGCGTGACCCACCGCGACCGTGAACGCGGCCTCGTCGGCGGCCTGCTGCATCCGCTCTTGATAGATGATGCTCGCGCCGATCCCCGCGAGCGCATAGAGCGCGCCCACCAGGAAGACGGCCATGAAGAGGCCGACCACCATGATCGCGCCGCCCTCGTCGGCGACGAGGTCTCTCCGCTTGCCCCCGCGCATCACGCGCAGATTACCATGCACACGGCGTGACGAGCCCAAAGGCGCAGCCCGACGGAGACGCCGATCGACCCGTGCGTCGATGGGGTCGCAGCAGCGTGCTCGGCGCGTCCGCGATGACGCTCGCGATGCTCGCGCTCGGATGGATCGCGATGCGCTCCGGCGCCCGCGCGCCCTCCCCCGATGCGGCGCGCGAGCCCGCGGGCGCGTCGATGATCGCGCTCGGCGACGAGCTGCTCTCGGCCGGCGTCCTCGACGGCGCCGAGGATGCGACCCGCTTCCGGCTCGACGGAATCGCGGTCAGCGCGATCAGCGGGCGCAGCGACGCGCGCTTCGAGGACGTGCTG
>JALYRN010000838.1 GCA_030855295.1 Myxococcota bacterium
GCGCGGGCCCACGAGCGCTGCGGCCTCCGCGACGAGCTCGACCGCGCCCGCGCCCGCCGGCCCACGCAGCACGATCGCGGGCGGCTGGTCCCACCGCATCATCGCGGCGAGCTGCGGCACCAGCTCCGCGGTGATCGGCGCGATCGGCGTCGCACCGAGCCGCGCGATGCCCTCCGCGAGCGCGTCGCGCCGCGGGTGCTCGCGATCGAGCGATGAGCCCCGTGGCCCCCCGACCCCCGTCGAGACCTGACGACCGAAGAGGAACAGCCCCTCGACGCGCTCGCGCGCCGCGGGATCGAGCACGATCTCACCGGGCTGCGCGCGCGTCGCGAGGAGCTCGGCGATCTCCACCGCGCGGCCGGCACCGCCCTCGACCATGCCGAGGGCGATCCCGGTCGCGATGCCGATGCCCTCTTGCTCCGCGGAGTCGAGCAGATCGAGCGCGACCTCGAGCACGTCGGTCGCGTCGGTCGCGTCGAACGCCGCGACGACCGTCCCCGAGATCTGCGCGAGGATGTCGCCGCCCGCCGCCGAGAGCCGCACGCGCACGGTCCGCGCCCATCCGAGGATCACGCCGGGCTCGCTCGCGTCCTCACGCGCGCGCGCCGCGAGACGGTGCCAGAGGATCAGCTTCTCCATCGCGCCTGCGGGACCCTGTCCGACGAGCGGGCGCCGCGAGGCGTCGTCCGCGCGGCCGCTCCGATCATCCGAGCGCTCAGCCCTCGAGCTTGCGCTTCAGCGCCGCGAGCTCGTCCTCGACGACCGCACCGCCGCTGCGCTTCTCGAGCTCGCGGAAGCGACGATCGACCGCGGCGCGATCGGGATCGTCGAGCACGTTCGATGCCTCGACCTCGGCCTCGAGCGAGTCGATGCGGCCCGAGAGCTGATCGAGCCCGTCGAGCGCGTCGGACCCGAAGCGGCCACCGCCGGAGCCAGCATGGCTGCTGGTCTCGCGCGCGCGACGCACCTGCGCGGCGAGCGTGCCCTTGCGCGCCTTGAGGTCCTCGATCTTCGACTCGATCTGCTCGAGCGTCGACTGCAGATCGCGCGCGCTCCCGAGCGCGGCGTCGGCCTGGCGCTGGACGTTGTCCTGCGTCGCCTTGGCCTTCTGCTTCATCTTGAGCGCCTCGCGCGCGAGCTCCTCGTCGCCCGAGCGAAGCGCGAGGACGGCCTTGTCCTCCCAGCCCTTCACCTCGTCGCCGTGCTCGATCGCCTTCTTCTCGAGGCGCTTCGCGGTGCCGAGCTGGGTGACGAGCTCCTTCTTGGAGCGCTTCAGCTCGTTCTCCATGTCGACCACGGTCTGGTCGAGGAGCTTCGTCGGATCTTCCGCGCGATCGACGAGCGAGTTGAGGTTGGACTTCAGGACCCGGTTGAATCGATCGAAGATGCCCATCGCCGTCTCCCGCCTGCCGCGAAGGTTGCCACGCCGCCTCCGTGATGGAAAGCGCGCCAGCGCGCCGTCTCGAGAGCCCGAACGAGCGCCAGCGCCCGTTCGTTCCCGCCGCTCCGCGCTGGTCTCCCCTCCCGCGATCGTGCTAGCGCTCGCCCGATGATCCGTGATTCCACCCTGCTCCTGACCGGCGGCGCCGGTTTCATCGGCACCGCCCTCACCCGCCGCCTGCTCGAGCACGGGAATCGCGTGCGCGTGTTCGACAACCTGCGGCGCAACGCGCTCGGCGACGCGGGGCTCGACGCGCATCCGAACGTCGAGCTGGTCGTCGGCGACGTGCGCGACTTCGCGGCGCTGCGGAAGGCGACCGAGGGCACGGAGTACGTGGTGCACATGGCGTCGATCGCGGGCGTCGACACCGTGCTCAAGAACCCCGTGCTGACGATGGAGATCAGCCTCGAGGGAACGATGAACGCGCTGCGCGCCGCGCGCGAGGTCAGCGGCATCAAGCGCTTCATCGACTTCTCGACCAGCGAGGTCTTCGGCAGCTACGCGTTCCGCGTGCGGGAGGCGGACGTGACCAGCCTCGGCGCGGTGGGCGAGGCGCGCTGGACCTACGCCGTCTCGAAGCTCGCGACCGAGCACCTCGCGCACAACTACTACAAGCAGTACGGCCTGCCGACCTGCTCGATCCGGCCCTTCAACATCTTCGGTCCGGGCCAGGTCGGCGAGGGCGCGATCCACGCGTTCGTCGTGCGCGCGCTCCAGGGCAAGCCGATCCAGATCCACAACGAGGGCGATCAGATCCGATCGTGGTGCTTCATCGACGACATCGTCGACGCGATCGTGCTCGCGCTCGGCCGCGACGAGGCGATCGGCAACTCGTTCAACATCGGCAACCCGCGCAGCACCGTCACGATCTACCAGCTCGCGCGCCTGGTCGTGCAGCTCTGCCAGAGCGCGTCGCCGATCGAGTTCGTCGAGTGGAGCTTCGCCGACGTCGAGCTGCGCATCCCCGACGTGAAGAAGGCCGAGAAGCTGCTGGGGTTCCGCGCCAGCGTCGATCTCGACGACGGCCTCGCGCGCACGATCGACTGGTACCGCGAGAAGCTGGCGCGGGACGCTGCGGTCTAGGCCGTCGGCTCAGACAGAGGCGGTCCAAAATCGGCTCGCCCGCTCCGGGCGAGCACTCCTGTCGGCTCACCAGCGCTCGACCGTGAGCTCGTCGAAACGCGCGAAGCCCCGCACGTTTCGCGTGACGAGCGCGAGCCCGCGCGTATGTGCGATCGCCGCGAGCTGGCCGTCGACGAACGCAGGCGCGCGGCCACGGGTCTCGAGGCGAGCCCGCTGGCGCGCGTGCCAGGCGGCGGCCGCGGTGTCGTACGGCAGGATCGGTACCGTCTCCTCCAGCTCGTCGAGGTATCGGAGCAGCTGGGTCTTCCGGCGTGAGCTCGGCAGGCGATCCGCACCGAACCGGAGCTCGTGCCAGCACGGCGTGCCCATCGCGATCGAGCCGGCGGCGGCGGAGAGCTTGGTCACGAGCGCGCGATCAGGAGCTGGTCGCGCGAGCTCCGAGAACACGTTGGTGTCGACCAAGAACCGCAGCGTCATCGGCCGAGATCCGGCACGTCCCGACCGCCGCTCCGATCGCGCACGTCGGCCCACGGATCAGCGGGCCCGTCCTCGGCGGGCGGCGTCGTGGACATGCGCGCCACGAGCGTTCGGAACCGCTCCGCGCGCTCGCTCTCCTCACTCCGCACCGCGCGCACGACGACGACCGGAACCCCGCGACGCGTGATGCGCACTTCTTCCCCGCTCTCGGCGCGCCGGACCACGTCGGCGAGGCTCGCTCGCGCCTCGGCGATCGACAGCGTCGTCGTGCGCGCGGCGGACGATCGTCGCTTGGCCATGGTACATCCAAATGTACATCAGCGACGAGGCGACGCCAGGAGCCCGAGAGCACGAGCTCCAGGTTGCGCGGCCCTCGTCCGCAGCGCGCGCATCGAGCTGAGCTCGTCAGCCGCGAGTGCGCACCGAAACGGCGCGCGCGTGCGCCTCGAGCCCCTCGAGCCGCGCGAGCGCCTCGAGCAGCGGGCCCTGCTTCGCGATCGCCTCGCGCGAGTAGGCAATGAGCGACGTGCGCACCACGAAGTCCCAGACCCCGAGCGGCGAGCCGAAGCGCGCCGC
>JALYRN010000839.1 GCA_030855295.1 Myxococcota bacterium
AGCGCGGCGTCGATCGCGTTTCACGTCGGAGGCGATGTCGCGCGCGAGGTCGCGACGCGCGCCGATCGCGACGGCTCCGCCGAGAGCGACCCCGCGCTCGCGGCCCGTGCGCGCCGCGAGCGCTCGATCGTCGAGGAGTGCCGCGACGGCCGCACGCACGTCGCGGTGCCGCTCGTCCACGACGACGACGTGATCGGGGTCGCCGAGATCGTCACGTGCCTCGATCAGAAGCTCCTCGCCGAGGAGCAGCTCCTGTTCCGCGCGATCGCGAACCGCGCGGGGGCGCTGCTCGCGCACGGAACGCTCGCCGTGCGCGAGCAGAGCACGGCCTCGGAGCTCGCCGAGGCCGCCGCGACCCTCGAGGCCGTGTTCGAGCACGCGCCGGTCGGGCTCTCGCTGTTCGATCGCGAGCTCCGCTACACGCGCGTGAACCGCGTGTTCACCGAGCTGAGCGGGCTCTCCGCGTCGGAGCACCTCGGCCGGCGGCGCGCCGAGGTCCTTCCCTCCGTCGCCGCGCAGTCGGACGCCGTTCTGCGGCGCGTGCTCGAGACGGGCGAGGCGATCATCGACCGCGAGCTCGCAGCGGAGACGCCGGCGCGACCGGGCGAGACGCGTGAGTGGGCCTTGAGCGCGTTCCCGATCAGGGTCGACGGGCGCACGATCGGCGTCGGGATCGTCGTCCGGGAGACGACCGCGCAGAAGCGCGCCGAGCGCGCGCTCGCGGCCCGCGCTCGGCAGCAGTCGGAGCTCGCGGCGCTCGGGCTGCGCGCGCTGCGCGGTGGCGATCTCCAGGCGCTCTTCGACGACGTGGTCCACACCGTGAGCCGCACGCTCGGGGTCGAGCTCGCCAAGATCCTCGAGCTCCGCCCCGGCGGCGACGAGCTCGTCCTCCGCGCCGGCATCGGCTGGCGCGAGGGTCTGGTCGGTCACGCGACGGTGCCCGCGGACACGGGCTCGCAGGCGGGCTTCACCATGTTCTCGCGGCAGCCGATCATCGTCCGGGATCTGCGGCGCGAGACGCGCTTCCACGGGCCTGCGCTGCTCCTGGATCACGGCGTCGTCAGCGGCGTGAGTGCGGTGATCGAGGCGCCTGGCACCGACGGCGCCGCGTTCGGCGTGATCGGCGCGCACACCGCGACCGAGCGCGAGCTGACCGAGGACGACGCGGCGTTCGTGCAGTCGGTCGCGAACATCGTCGGCGCCGCGGTGATGCGTGCGCGCTGGGAGCAGCAGGTCGCGTTCGAGCGGCGCTGGGGCGAGACGCACCGACTGCTGGCCGACGTCAGCGACGTGCTCGCGTCGTCGCTCGACGCCGAGGCGCGGCTGCGCGACGTCGTCTCGACGGTGGTGCCTCGGCTCGCGGAGCGCGGCATCGCCCTGCTGCGTCGGCCGGACGGCACCCTCGCGTGCTCGGCGCTCGAGTCGACGGGGACCGAAACGGGCGATGCCGGCGCGGATGCGCGCTCCGCGATGGAGCTCCCCACGACCGAGCAGCTCGAGCGTTACGTCACCGATCAACCAGCGGCGATCGTCGGTGCGGAGGACGACCGCGCGCAGCTGCTCGCGACGATCTTCGGCTCCGCGCCCGCACCGACGCTCGTCGCGCCGGTGCGGCTCGGCGACGCGATCGTCGGCGCGATCGCGCTCAGCTCGATGCGCGCGCCGCTCGACGCCGTGGCGACGTCGATCGTCGACGAGATCTGCAGGCGCTGGGCGCTCGCGGTCGAGAACGCCGAGCTCTACCGTCGCACGCAGGACGCGGTGCGCGCGCGCGAGGAGATCCTCGCGATCGTCTCGCACGATCTCCGCAGCCCGCTGCACGCGATCCAGCTCGCGTCCGCGTCGATGCGAGCGGCGGCGGCCGCCACCGCGGCTCGCGCGGCGCCGGAGAAGGCGCTCGAGATCGTCGATCGCGCGGTGCTCCGGATGCGCCGCCTCATCGACGATCTGCTCGACTTCGCGAGCGTCCGCTCCGGCCGGCTCTCGCTCACGCCCGCGCCGCGCGATCCGCGCGCGATCGTGGCGGAGGCGCTCGAGACGTTCCGCTTCCAGGCGGAGGAACGCTCCGTCCGGCTCGTCGGCGAGAGCGGCGCGCCGCTGCGCGACGTGCTCGTGGACGGCGAGCGCATCCTCCAGTGCATCTCGAATCTGATCTCGAACGCGATGCGCGTCACGCCGCCGGGAGGGACGATCACCATCGGCGCGGAGCTCCGCGGCGACGAGGTCCTCTTCGTGGTCCGCGACACCGGGCCGGGCATCGCGCGCGCCGAGCTCGAGCGCATCTTCGATCGCTACGTGCGTGGCGCGACCGCCGCGTATCATGGCTCTGGGCTGGGGCTCGCGATCTGTCGCGGCATCGTCGAGGCCCACGGCGGCCGCATCTGGGCCGAGAGCGTCGCGGGCGAAGGCGCATCGCTCTACTTCACCGCACCCATCGCCCGATAGGCCGCGACCGGTCCAGGCGCCGTCGCTCGCGCGAGCGCGCCGATCGATCAGCCGGGCGCGTAGAGCACGTCGGTGCGCAGGACGTACTTGCGCCCGGCGAGCACCGGGCGCGCTTCGTGGAGCAGGGCGTGCTGGAAGAACACCGCAGTGCCGGTGCGTGGCGCGACGACCCGCGACTCCGAAGGGAAGGCGGTCTCGCCGCCGGCCTCGACGTCGCAGAGGTAGATCATCAGCGTGACGCGGCTCGTGGCGCCGTCGTCGCGGCGCACGAAGCCGTCGCGATGGACGGTGAAGCGTTCCTCCGGCGCGTATCGGTACACGCGCCATCGTGGGCTCAGCGCGATCGCGTGCCCTCCGTCGAGCGGCGGTAGATGCGGCCGCGCGCGCTCGAACATCACGGCGGCGAGCGCCTCGTCCTCGAGCGTCACCCGCGCGTTGTTGCGCGCATCGAGGTCCACGCGCGCACCCTCGCGATAGGCGATCGACGCAGTCTCGAAGCCGAGCGCCTCGGCGCGCGCGATCGCGTCCGCGCACTCCGTCGCCGACATCCAGTCGGGCACCGTCCACATCTGCGGCGCGGCGCGATCGATCGGCGCGTAGCGGCTCATGCGCGCGAGCGTAGCGCGCCCGCGTCGGACGATCGCGCGAGCGCCGTGCTCAGGGATGCCGCCTCTCGCGTGCGAGCGCGATCACCCCGCGCCTCGGCTCACCTGCACGATCGACGCGCCGTCGACGCTCGCGCCCTTCGCGGCGAGCCAGGCCTTCGCCTTGTCGACGGCAGGGCGCCACTCGCTGTCGCGATCGGCGGCCTCCGCCTCGAGCAGCGCGATGACGACGGCGGTGCACGCGAGCGCCTCGCCGTGCGTCGCGATCGCGGCGTCGAGCGGCGCGCGGCGCGCGGCGCCGAGCCAGGCGTCGAGCGTCGGCGTGCGCTCGAAGCGGCCGTCGGCCTTCTGCGTCATCAGCAGATCGAAGACGCGATCCGCGCCGCCGTCGGTCGCGCGCTCGAGCATCGCGCCCTCGGAGGATGCGCCGCCCTTCGCCTTCTTCGCGCTCGCGCCGCCGAAGAGCGCGTCGCGCATGCGCGCGACGCCCCCCACCGCCGGGCTCCGAGGCGGAGGCGGAGGCG
>JALYRN010000840.1 GCA_030855295.1 Myxococcota bacterium
GCTCGCGCGGGCGCGCGCTCGCGGCGTCCACCGTCGCGCTGCCGGGCTGCCCCGAGGCGCGCATCGACTTCGCGCGCGACGCGGTGGCGATCGCGTGCCCTCGCGTGGAGCGTCTCGAGGCTGATCCGGGGGTCGCGCTCGGCGATGCGTCGATCGTGATCCTCTGTGCGGCCGATATCGACTTCGGCACCGCGCTGCCCGATGCGGCTCGCGCGCTGAAGGCCGCGGGCGCAAAGGCGATCGCGGTCGCGGGCAAGCCGGGCGCGCACGAGCAAGCGCTGCGCGCCGCAGGCGTCGACGCGTTCGTGCACGTCGGCGCGGACGTCGTCGCGGCGCTCGAGACCCTGCTCGATCGAGCGGAGGCACGATGAGCCGCTCCCGCATCCCTGATCTCTCGCAGCTCGCGTGGGACGACGACCTGGCAGGCGTCGCGCCGGCCGGCGATGCGACGACCGTGCGCACCACGCCCGAGGGCATCGCGGTGCACCGCGCGTACGGGCCCGACGACGCGCGCGATCTTCCGCACGTCGGCTCGTTCCCGGGCTGCGCGCCGTACGTGCGCGGGCCGTACCCGACGATGTACGTGCAGCGCCCGTGGACGATCCGGCAATACGCCGGCTTCTCCACCGCCGAGGCCTCGAACGCGTTCTACCGCCGCAACCTCGCCGCCGGTCAGACCGGGCTCAGCGTCGCGTTCGATCTCGCGACGCACCGCGGCTACGACAGCGATCACCCGCGCGTGTCGGGCGACGTCGGCATGGCAGGCGTCGCGATCGACTCGATGCTCGACATGCAGCTCCTGTTCGGCGGGATCCCGCTCGATCGGACCAGCGTCTCGATGACGATGAACGGCGCGGTGCTGCCGATCCTCGCGCTCTTCATCGTGACCGCGGAAGAGCAGGGCGTGGCGCAGAAGGACCTCCAGGGGACGATCCAGAACGACATCCTCAAGGAGTTCATGGTCCGGAACACCTACATCTATCCGCCCGGGCCGAGCATGCGGATCGTCGGCGACATCTTCGCGTACACGGCGAAGCACATGCCGAAGTGGAACTCGATCTCGATCAGCGGCTATCACATGCAGGAGGCCGGAGCGACGGCCGATCTCGAGCTCGGCTACACGCTCGCCGACGGCCTCGAGTACCTGCGCACCGGCATCGCGGCGGGCATGCAGGTCGACGAGTTCGCGCCGCGCCTCTCGTTCTTCTTCGCGATCGGCATGGACTTCTTCGTCGAGGTCGCGAAGCTGCGCGCGGCCCGGCTGCTCTGGTCGCGGCTGGTCGAGCGCTTCGCGCCGAAGAGCCCGAAGTCGTCGATGCTGCGCACGCACTGCCAGACCAGCGGGTGGTCGCTCGCGGCGCAGGACGTCTGGAACAACGTCGTGCGCACCTGCATCGAGGCGATGGCCGCGACGCAGGGGCACACCCAGTCGCTGCACACGAACTCGCTCGACGAGGCGCTCGCGCTCCCGTCGGAGACGAGCGCGCGCATCGCGCGCAACACCCAGCTCGTGCTGCAGCTCGAGAGCGGCACCACGCGGCCGATCGATCCCTGGGGCGGCTCGCACTACGTCGAGCGGCTGACCGCCGAGCTCGCCGACAAGGCATGGGCGCACATCGAGGAGATCGAGAAGCTCGGCGGGATGACCAAGGCGCTCGAGGCCGGCATCCCCAAGCTGCGCATCGAGGAGGCCGCCGCGCGCGCGCAGGCGAAGATCGACTCGGGCGAGCGCGCGATCGTCGGCGTCAATCGCTTCGCGCCCGAGCAGGGGGAGGACATCGAGATCCTCCAGGTCGACAACGCCGCCGTGCGCCAGTCGCAGCTCGCTCGGCTCCGTGAGCTGCGGGCGTCGCGCGACGACGCGAAGGTCCAGGCCGCGCTCGACGCGCTGACGCGCTGTGCCGAGGGCGGCGAGGGCAACCTGCTCGCGCTCTCGATCGACGCGGCGCGCGCGCGCGCGACCGTCGGCGAGATCACGCTCGCGATGGAGAAGGTGTTCGGGCGCTACGAGGCGCAGGTCCGCGTCGTGTCCGGGGTGTACGCTGGGGAGATGGGCGCGGCGAAGGATCGCGTGCGGGAGGTGCGCGAGCAGGCGGCGCGCTTCGAGACCAGCGAGGGGCGCAGGCCGCGCATCCTGGTCGCGAAGATGGGCCAGGACGGTCACGATCGCGGGCAGAAGGTGATCGCGACGGCGTTCGCCGATCTCGGATTCGACGTCGACATCGGACCGCTCTTCCAGACGCCTGCCGAGACCGCGCGCCAGGCGGTGGAGAACGACGTGCACGTCGTCGGCGTCAGCTCGCTCGCGGCCGGCCACCTCGCGCTGGTGCCGGAGCTGAAGCAGGCGCTCGCCGAGCACGGCCGCAGCGACATCCTGATCGTCGCCGGAGGCGTGATCCCGCCGCAGGATCACGAGGCCCTGCGCGCCGCCGGCGCCACCGCGATCTTCGGGCCCGGCACCGTCATCCCCGACGCCGCCGCGGACCTGCTCGCGATGCTCGCGACGCACCTGGGCCATCCCTCCGCCAGCCATCCCTCGCCCGATCGCGCGTGATGCCGCGCGAGCTCGCGATCGACGAGTACGTCGAGGGCGTTCGCGGCGCCGATCGCGCGATGCTCGGGCGTGCGCTGACGCTGGTCGAGAGCTCTGCGCCCCAGCACCGCGCGCGCGCCGAGGAGCTCCTCACGCGCCTGCTGCCGCACGCCGGCGGCTCGATGCGCGTCGGCATCACCGGCGTGCCCGGCGCCGGCAAGAGCACCTTCCTCGAGGCGCTCGGGCAGCAGCTGACGGCGCAGGGCAAGCGCGTCGCGGTGCTCGCGGTCGATCCGACCAGCACCCGCAGCGGCGGCAGCATCCTCGGCGACAAGACGCGCATGGCGAAGCTCGCGCGCGACGAGCGCGCGTTCATCCGCCCGAGCCCGACCGGGGGCGCCCTCGGCGGCGTCGCGCGCAAGACCCGCGAGGCGGTGCAGGTCTGCGAGGCCGCGGGGTTCGACGTCGTGATCGTCGAGACGGTCGGCGTCGGACAGAGCGAGACCGCGGTCGCGTCGGTGGTCGACACCTTCGTGCTGCTCTGGCTTCCGAGCTCGGGCGACGAGCTGCAGGGGATCAAGCGCGGCATCGTCGAGCTCGCCGATCTCGTGGTCGTGAACAAGGCCGACGGGGAGCGCATCGCCGCGGCCGAGCTCGCGGCGGCGGACATCGCCGGCGCGCTGCGCTATCTCGCGCCGGCGACGCCCGGCTGGCAGACGCCGGTGCTGACCGCGAGCGCGCTCGAAGGCACCCGCATCGACGCGGTCTGGTCCGCGATCGAGCAGCACCGCGCGCTGCTCGCGAAGGACGACGCGCTGACGCGGCGCCGCAGCGCGCAAGAGATCGACGCGATGTGGAGCGCCGTCGACGCCGAGCTGCTGCAGCGCGTTCGCGCCGACGAGCGCGTGCGAGCGCTCGCGGCACAGCTCGAGCGCGAGGTCGCCGGCCACCGGCTCCCCGCGGCGGTCGCGGCCGCGCGCATCGTCGACGCGTTCGGATGACTGCAGGAGTGCTCGCCCCGGAGGGCGCGTACGGGAGCG
>JALYRN010000128.1 GCA_030855295.1 Myxococcota bacterium
CGGACGATCGACGCGCGCAGAGCGCCCCTCGCCCGGATCCGCAGACGCGCCGCGACGATGCGCCCGCGAGCGGAGAGCGGCGCGACAGCGAGCGCGGCGAGCGCCCGAGGGGGCGTCACGATCGCGCGCCGGTCCAGGTCGACTACGTGCGTCGCACGAGCGGCAAGCCGCGCTGAGCTCGGCGCGCTTCGGCATCGGTCGGCGAACGATCGCTCTCCGAACGATCGCTCTCCGAACGTTGGCGCGCCGAACGATCGCGCCGAGATCCGCGGTTGTTCTATGCTCGTAGCGAATGCGCGCGCTCGCCGACCTCGCGGTCCGACTGCAGGAGAAGCTCACGCTCGACGCGATGCTCGCGGTCGTCGTCGAGTGCGCGGCCGACGCGCTCGGGTGCCCGCACACGAGCCTGAGGCTGCTCGACGCAGCGCGGACGCGCCTGATGGTGACCGCGCGTGCCGGTCGGTCGGCGCACGACCGAGCCGATGCGTCGTTCGCGGTCGGCGAGGGGCTCGTCGGCTGGATCGCGGCGACGTCGAAGCCGGTGCGCGTCGGTGATGCGCCCGCCGATCCACGCTTCGCGGCGCGCAGCGATCTCCGGGTGAAGATCCGCTCCGTGCTCGGTGTGCCGCTGATCGCGTCGGGGACCTGCATCGGAGTCCTGTCGGCCGCGGCGCCCGAGGTCGACGCGTTCACGGTCGAGCACGAGCAGATCCTGATGCTCGTCGCCGCGATCTGCGCGCCACGGCTCGAGGTCGCTCGGCTCGAGCGGCTCGCGGGGATCGATCCGCTGACCGGCGCGCTGAACCGTCGGGGGATGGACGACGCGATCGGCGCGCACGGGATCGCACCACCGCTGGCGGTCGCGATGATCGACATCGATCACTTCAAGCTGGTCAACGACGTGCACGGCCACGGCGTCGGAGACGAGGTGCTGCGCCACGTCCCGGCTGTGCTCGGCTCGATCGTGCGCTCGAGCGACTCGATCGTCCGCTGGGGTGGAGAAGAGTTCGTGCTGACCCTGCCGAACGTCGCGCCGGTGCGGGCGCTCGCGATCGCCGAGCGCGCACGGGCGGCGTTCGACGGCTCGCCGGTGGCGACGGCGGCGGGCGACATCGCGATCACGATCTCGGTCGGTGTCGCGTCGATGCGCGCCGACGAGCCCTGGGACGCGCTGCTCGAGCGCGCCGATCAGGCCCTGTACCGCGCGAAGAGCGGGGGGCGGAACCGCGTCGTCGCGGACGAGAGCACCCCGTGATCGCCCGCTGAGCCACGCCCCGGCACGCGGAGCGATGCGACGAGATGCATCACCTCCGCCGTCGCGACGGCCGGATCGTCGATCGGGGGCGACCGGTACGCCCGATGCACTCATTGCCGCACGGCGCGCTGGGCGCCCCGGAGGCATGGATGGCTCGACACGTCGCTCTCTCGCTCGGCTCGCTCGGGCTGCTCGCTGCGCTCGTCGCGGGGTGCGCGACGAGCGGCATCGGCTCGGGCGAGCTGACGACGCCCGGCAAGACCGGCGGCGACGGAACCGTGCTGTTCGCGTGGGACGCCGGCACCGACTCGACGAACGGCGACATCCGCGCGGTGCTGCCCGACGGACGCGTCTTCGACGGTCGCTTCCTGCAGGTCACCGCGACCACCACGACGCAGCAGCTCGGACCGTACTGGGCCGGATGGGGACCGTGGACGGGATGGAGCGGCGGCTGGGCCGGCGGCGGCACGGGCTTCGTCACGCACTACACCGGCCGCGTGATCGCGACGCTCGAAGGGCCCGAGGGGCAGCGCATGCGCTGCCAGTTCCAGCTCGAGGATCCGCCCGACGGACCGGAATCGGGCGGCATGGGCAACTGCGAGCTCTCGACCGGCGAGGTCGTCCGCTACGCGGTGCTCACGGGGCACTGAAGACGACGCGATGAACGCAGCGCCGCGCATGATCGTGTTCGACTTCGACGGAACGATCGCGGACTCGTTCGCGGAGGTGCAGGCGCTCTATGGCGTGCTCGCGTCGCAGCTCGGGCTGCCGGTTCCGTCGGCCGCCGAGATCGATCAGCTGCGCAGGATGAGCCCTGCCGAGGCGCTGCGCGCGTTCGCGATCCCGATGTGGAAGGTGCCGCGCATCGTCGCGGCGGTGCGCGAGGGCATGCGCGATCGGATCTCCGCGCTGCGGCCGTTCCCGGGGATCCACGACGCGATCCGCGCGCTCTGCGCGGCGGGATGCCGCTGCTGCATCTTGTCGTCGAACTCGCCGGAGAACGTGCGGAAGTTCCTCGCGCTGAACGAGATGCACGAGTTCGAGACGGTCTCCGGCGGCGCGAGCCTGCTCGGGAAGGCGTCGAAGATCCGGAGGCTCGTCCGCACTGCGTCGGCGGGCGACGCGCGCGTGCTGTACGTCGGAGACGAGGTGCGCGACGTGCTCGCGGCGACCGAGGCGGGCGTCGAGAGCGTCGCGGTGAGCTGGGGGTACAGCGATCGCTCGGCGCTCGAGGCCGCGGGCGCGGATCACGTCGTGGACGTGCCGGCGCAGATCGTGTCGCTGCTCGCGCGTCGTTGATCTCCTGCGCGAGCGGCGCATCTGCGGTAGAAGCAGCCCGCCCGTGTCCGAGCTCTTCGCCGCCGTCGTGTCGATCACGCGCACGCAGCGCGGCCGCTTCTTCTGGGCGGCGTGGTGGAGCGGGCCGCCGGTGCGGCATCCGTTCCGCAAGCCCGACGCGTCCAATGGCGGCGCGAGCACGTACGAGGACGCGCTGCGCGAGGCGGAGCAGAGCGCGGGGCGCGCGCTGATGGTGATCGAGCCCCGATGGGCGCGCGCGTGCGTGCGCTCGATGCGAGGCATGCCGCCGTTCACGCCCGCCGAGCTGCTCGCGGCCGCTTCGCCTTCGGCCGAGCATCCGCTCGCGCCGCGCGCCGTTCCCGCGAGCTCCGTCGCGAGCCTGTGGACGGTGCTCGGCGTCGAGCCGAGGGCGAGCGTCGAGGAGATCAAGCGCGCGTTCCGCAAGCGCGCGCTGACGACGCATCCCGATCACGGCGGCGATCCCGCGGCGTTCCGGGCGCTGCACGGGGCGTACGAGAGGGCGCTGATCCGTCGCGCCAAGGACGCGCGCCGCCCGAAGAAGCGCTGACCCGACAGGAGTGCTCGCCCCGGAGGGACCGGACGGGAGCGCGCGCAGCGCGTGTACGGCAGGGACCGGAGCGGGCGAGCCGATCGAACTGCGCGCGCGGACGGAGGACCGATCGGCGCGGCGCGGTTCTCGCGGGCGGGGAAACATGAGATCGTCGCCGCGTGCGTGCGATCGCGAATGTCCTCGTGGGTGCGTGCCTGCTGGCCATCGGGGGCTGCGTCGTCGGGGGCTGCGGGCTCGCGCTCGACCTCGATCCCCCTGATCTCCAGGGCGCCGACGCCTCCGCGCGCGATGGCGGCCGCGAGCTCGATGGCGGCTTCGATGCGGCGATCGATCCAGACCGCGACGGGGGGACGAGCGACGGCGGGACGAGCGACGCGTCGGTGCGCGCGGACGCGGCGGTCGACGCGAGCCGAGACGGCGGGAGCGACGCCGGACACGCGGATGCGGGCACTGGGATCGCGTGTCGTACCTCGAGCGACTGCGTACCGCTGATCGAGCACTGCAGTCGTCCGCGGGGGAGCTGCTTCGGTGAGGGCGTCTGTCGGCTGCGAGCGACCGCGTGTGTCGGGGTGGTGGCCGAGCCGGTGTGCGGGTGCGACTGGGAGCAGTACTCGAGCCCGTGCGAGGCGTCGCGGCGCGGCACCAGCGTCATGCAAGGCGGGGTGTGCCCGATGGCGATCCTCGCCGGGGAGTGGTGCGCGCTGCGGCCGATGGCCGACGCCGTCGGTGGCTGCGCGCGCTGCTTCGACGACGCCGACTGCGGCGCGTTCTTCCCGATCTGCGTGGCCTCGGCGTGTGCCGTCGGCGGCGAGGGGCTGTGCGCCGGCGATCCGGGGCTGAGCGGCTGCCACGACGGGCGTCAGTGCGACGGGGGCGAGATCTGCCTGGGCTCCGTGAGCGACGTCTGCATCCCGATGGACGGGCGCTGCGGCCCTCGTCCTCCGTGATCCGGTCACCAGCGCGCCGAACTCCTGGCCGGCACAGCGAGAGTGCGCGTATACCGGGAGACGATGCGTCACGTCGTCTTCGTCGCGCCGCGCTTCCTCGAGAACACGATGCGCTTCGTGCGCGCGTTCGCCTCGCTCGAGGGCGTGCGCACCAGCCTGATCAGCGAAGATCCGGAGGACGCGCTGCCGGACGCGATCCGAGCGCGGATCGCGGGCCACTACCGGGTCGGCGATCCGATGAGCGCGTCGGAGATCGAGCGCGCGACCCGGGCGATCGCGAAGGCCGTCGGTCCGGTGGATCGACTGACGGGCGCGCTCGAGCAGCTGCAGATGCCGCTCGCTGCGGTGCGCGACGCCGTCGGCATCGAGGGGATGAGCGTGGAGGTCGCGCGGAACTTCCGCGACAAGGATCGCATGAAGCAGGTGCTGCGCGACGCCGGCGTGCCGGTCGCGAAGAGCCGGCTCTGCGCGAGCGACGCGGAGCTGCGCGCGTTCGTGCGCGAGGTCGGGCTGCCGATCGTCTGCAAGCCGCAGGCGGGGCTCGGCTCGAAGGCGACGCACCGCATCGAGAGCGAAGCGGATCTCGACGCGCTCGCCGCGATCGGGCTGGCGCCGCGTCCGTCGGCGCCGCTCCAGGCCGAGGAGTTCGTGCGCGCGCGCGAGCACACGTGCGAGACGGTGACGATACGCGGCGAGCCGGTGTGGCGATCGGGGACGCGGTACTTCCCTTCGCCTCTCGAGGTGATCGAGGCGCCGTGGATACAGTACTGCGTGCTCCTGCCGCGGGAGGTCGACGATCCGACGTTCACGCGCTTCCATCCGATCAACACCGCGGCGCTGCGCGCGCTCGGCTGCACCGGCGCGGCGGGCACCGCGCTGACGCACATGGAGTGGTTCCTCCGCGAGGACGGCGAGATGCTCGTCTCCGAGGTCGGCGCGCGACCGCCGGGCGTGCACATCATGCCGCTCAACGCGGTCGCTCACGAGCTCGACGTGTACGGCGCGTGGGCCGAGCTGATCGCGCTCGATCGGTGGACGCCGCGCGAGCGGCGCTGGGCGGCCGGCGCCGCGTTCTTCCGCGCGCAGGGGAGCGGCGATCGCGTGCGCGAGGTGCAGGGGGTCGACCAGGCGATCGCGGAGATCGGCGATGCGCTGGTCGAGGCGCGGCTGCCCAAGCCGGGCCAGCCGCGCGCCGACAGCTACGAGGGCGAGGGCTGGGCGATCGTGCGGAGCGCGACGACCGACGGCGCGAAGCAAGCGCTTCGCACGCTGATCTCGAACGTCCGCGTGATCGTCGGCTGACCCGGCGCGATTGCGATCTGTGCTCGAGGGCCGATGTCGATCGGGCTGGAGTAGACGTTGCCAGCCGACGCCATCACACCCCTGGCGCTGGTCGTGCTCGTGCCGCTCGCGCTCGCAGCGTTCGCGCTCGAGACCGTCATCGGATTCGGCGCGGTCGCGCTCGTCGCGTCGGTCGGCGCGCTGATCATCGCACCGAGCGCGCTGGTGCCCGCGCTCGTCGCGCTGGAGGCGGTGCTCTGCGGGGTGCTGGCGATCCGCCACCGTCAGCAGATCGATCGCGCGTTCCTCGCGCGGCTGCTGCTCGCGGTCGGGCTCGGGCTGCCGGTCGGCATCGTGCTCATCGCGATCGCCGACGTCGTGCTGCTCCGGCGCATGATCGGCGGCGCGATCGTCGTCGCGGCGTCCGTGGAGCTCTGGCGCGCGCGCGTCGAGCCTCGCGCGCTCGGCGGCATCCCGAAGATGGTCGCGCTCGCGATCGCCGGCGTCGCCCACTTCGCGACCGGGGTCGGCGGGCTGATCACGGTCTACGCCGCCGCGCGCGCGCTGCTCGCGGAGGGCCGCCTGCGCGCGACGATGTTCGCGTTCTGGGTGGCGATCGACGCAATGCTCTTCCTCGGGTACCGCCCGGCGTCTCGGCTCGACGGAGCCACGCTCGCGCTGATCGCCATCCTCGCGCCCTCGTGCGCGCTGGGGCTCGTGCTCGGCGAGCGGGCGCATCGACGCCTCTCGCCGGCGAGTCGGCGCGTGCTGGTGTACGGCACGCTCGCGGTCGCGGGCGCGGCGCTGGTCGTGTGGGGCTGAGCCGACACGAGTGCTCGGCCCGGAGGGCGCGTACGGGAGCGCGCGCCGCGCGCGCGTACGGAAGCGCCCGGAGCGGGCGAGCCGATCTTGGACAGGGGCTGAGCCGACACGAGTGCTCGCTCCGAAGGGCGCGTACGGGAGCGCGCGGACATGTGCGTGAAGGATTTTCCGCGACGCGGCGATGGAGCAGCGCCCACCCGGAGAATTTCATGCGCCTCACGCCGTTCGCTTCGTCTCGCCTCGTCGTCGTCCTCGCTGGGTCGCTCGCCCTCCTCGCCGCGCCCGGTTGCTCCGATGGTCCGTCGGAGCCGCCGGTCGACGCCGCCGGGATGGACGGCGGCAGCACGGACGCGGGCGTGATCGACGGCGGCGGCACGCCCGACACGGGGATGCCCGACGGCGGGATGGAGGTGTTGTGCCCGGGCGCCGGCGAGACGCTCTGCGGCACCGCGTGCGTCGAGACGGATGCCGACCCGCTGCACTGCGGCGGTTGCGACATCGCGTGCGCCGCGGGCGAGGTCTGCTCGGTCGGCGCCTGCGCGGCCGCGTGCTCGGCCGGGCTCACGGCGTGTGATGGCGCGTGCGTCGACACCAACAGCAGCGCCGTGCACTGCGGCGGGTGCGACGTCGCCTGCACCGACCGCATCTGCACCGGGGGCAGCTGCGCCTGTCCGGCGTCGACCACCGACTGCGCTGGGATGTGCGCGACGCTCGCGAGCGATCCCGCGAACTGCGGGGCGTGCGGCGTCGCGTGCGAGGCGGGCGCGGTGTGCTCGTCCGGCGTGTGCTCGACGATGGGCTGCGGGACGGGGCTGACCGACTGCGCGGGCGCGTGCGTCGACACCACCTCCGACGCGACGAACTGCGGCGCGTGCGGGACGACCTGCATCGCCGGCCAGACCTGCGCGGGCGGCGCTTGTCAGTGCGCGGCGGGCCAGAGAGTCTGCGCCGGCAGCTGCACCGACATCCTCTCGGACCGCGCGAACTGCGGCGGGTGCGGCATCAACTGCGGGCCTGGCTCGATCTGCGTCGAGGGCGCGTGCGCGCTCTCGGGTGATGCCTGTCTGGCCGGGCGCACCGAGTGCGCGGGCGCGTGCGTGAACACCGACACGAACGAGAGCCACTGCGGCGGCTGCGGCATCGTCTGCTCGGGCGGGATGGAGTGCACGGCCGGCGCGTGCGGCTGCCCGGCCGGGACCACCGACTGCGGCGGCGTGTGCGTCGACATCACCAACGACCCGCGTCACTGCGGCGCCTGCTCTGCGATGTGCGCGGCGGGCGAGGTCTGCAGCGCGTCGGCCTGCGCCGCGACCTGCGCGGCGGGCACGACGGCGTGCGCCGGCAGCTGCATCGACACCCAGATCGACGCGCTGAACTGCGGCGGCTGCGGGATCGCGTGCTCGGGCGGCATGGCCTGCGTCGCGGGCGTGTGCGCGTGCGAAGCGCCGACCACCGACTGCACCGGTCTCTGCGTCAACACGACCGCCGACCCGAACAATTGCGGGAGCTGCGGGAGCGCGTGCGCGGATCGCCGCATCTGTCGTGACTCGAGCTGCACCTGTCCGGTCGGCGGCGAGTGCGACGGCATGTGCGTCAACACGCTCGTCGACGCGATGAACTGCGGCGGCTGCGGCGTCGTCTGCGCGGCCGGCGACTCGTGCGTCCGCGGCATGTGCTCGTGCGGGGGCGGACAGACGCGCTGCGGCGACGTGTGCGTGAGCACGATGTCGAGCACCGCTCACTGCGGTGGATGCGACATGCCGTGCGCGGCCGGTGAGACCTGCACCGGCGGCACCTGCAGGCCCTGACGCGCGGCGAGGCGCGCCGCTCGCGGGCGCGTCGCGTGTCGCGCGATCGCCCACCTAGACGGCGCTCTCGATCAGATCCCGGACGACGGGGGCACGCACGCGCGGAGCGGCTGCGGCTCGACGAAGTCCACGCTCGACGAGCAGTTCGCCTCGACCGACGGCGAGCGGTGGCGGTTGCACTCCGGCTTGTTCGCGCAGAGACGGAAGCAGTAGTTGGTGCCATCGGTATGCGCGACGCACGCCGAGCCCTCGGGGCAGTCGACGTCGGCGACGCAGTCCGCGATGCCGCAGTAGCCGCCGGTGAACTGGCGCAGGCACGCGAGCACCGGGCACGGCTCGACGTCGCACTCGATGATCGGGCAGTCGGTGTCGCTGGCGCACTCGGCCGCGACGCCGATGCGGTCGGCCTCGGTGCCGTCGTCCGCGCACCCCGCGATCGACGAGAGCACCAGGACGACGAGCAGCAGCGTGGAACGAGCAGTGGAGATCATCGCCGCATCCTGCCCACTCGCCGAGCGCGCGCCAAGCTCTTGCAGGAGTGCTCGCCCCGGAGCGGGTGAGCCGATTCTCGGACCACGCTTCGAGCGGCGCGCGCGGTCACCGATCCGCAGGTACCCTCGGCCGGACGCAGCTGCCGACGACGAGGAGAGAGACCATGCACGGACCTTCCAAGAAGACCACGACCGACGGGCCCGCGACCGATCACGGCCCGTTCCGGCTCAGCTTCTCGCCGCCGACGTTCGAGACGCCGGCCGCGGAGCGTCTGCACCGCAAGCAGCGGCTCGCCGCCGCGTTCCGGCTCTTCGCGAAATTCGGCTACGACGAGGGCGTCGCCGGCCACATCACGTGCCGCGACCCCGAGCACCCCGACACGTTCTGGGTGAACCCCTTCGGCTTCGACTTCAGCCGCATCTCGGTCTCGAGCCTCATCCGCGTCGATCACACCGGGCAGACCGTCGAGGGCGACTACCCGGTCAACACCGCGGCGTTCGTCATCCACTCGCGCGTCCACGCCGCGCGCCCCGACGCGGTCGCCGCCGCGCACTCTCACTCGATGCACGGCAAGGCGTTCTCGACCCTCGGCGAGCTCCTCGCTCCGATCACCCAGGATGCCTGCGCGTTCCACGGCGATCACGGGCTCTACTCGGACTTCGGTGGCGTCGCCGTCGAGCTCGACGAGGGGCAGCGCATCGCGCACGCGCTCGGCGCGCACAAGGCGGTGATCCTCCAGAACCACGGTCTGCTGACGGTCGGAGGGAGCGTCGACGCCGCCGCGTGGTGGTTCATCACGCTGGACCGGAGCTGCCGCGCCGAGCTGCTCGCGCGCGCCGCGGGAGAGCCGAAGCCGATCCGCGAGGACGCCGCGCAGCAGGCGA
Organism: Myxococcota bacterium; assembly: GCA_030855295.1. Taxonomy (GTDB): domain Bacteria; phylum Myxococcota_A; class Polyangia; order Polyangiales; family Sandaracinaceae; genus Sandaracinus. The sequence continues at coordinate 9,360 of JALYRN010000128.1, forward strand.
TGATGCTGACCGGCAACCCGATCGCGGGGTGGTTCCAGTTCCAGCCGCTCTATGCGCGCATCGTGCACGAGCAGCCCGACCTGCTCCTCTGATCGCGCCAGGGCCCCCGCCGTGGCCGAGCGCGCATATCCTGGAGCGATGATGCGGTCGTCCCTCGTCGTGCTCGCGCTCGTGATCGCCGGCTGCAGCGGAGAGCCCGAGATCGCTCCCGACACCGGGACCGATCGCATGGACTCCGGCGTGCGCGACGCCGCGACCGACCTCGACGCGCCCGCGGTCGACTGCACCGGGATCACGGCGCCGGCCCTGACGCGCGCGCGCATCGAGGAGCGCCCCGGCGAGGACGCGTACGCGATCGCTCTCGAGTGGACCGGCGGTGGTGACGACCGCGTCATCGCCGAGGTCGCGACGCGCGCCGGGGCGACCGAGTGGATCGCCGCGATGCCGCCGGTCGACGCGGGCGCGGCGACGGGCACCGCGAGCGCCGACAAGACGATGGCCGATCTCTACCTGCGCCTCGTGGCGGTGCGCGGGCCGACGTGCCGCGCCGAGACCGCGCCGGTGCGCGTCGCGAAGCCGGACTACCGCGACCCGTCGCGCTGGAGCGAGGGGTGGATCCGCGTCGTCAGCCACACCCACACGATCGCGGACCTCAAGGAAGATCGCGGCGAGCCGGTCCACGCCGCGCGCATCAACTGGTTCAACGGCTGCTACGAGCACGCCGGTGACGACGCCGCATGCCACGAGCTGCTGCTCGGCAGCTTCGCCGAGAGCGGCGTCGAGTGGCTGATGGACGCGGCGGCGGACCAGGGCATCGACGCGGTGATCGTGACCGACCACGACAACGTCGGCGTGTGGTTCACCGACACCTTCCGCCGCTACGCCCGCGCCGATCCCGCGGGTCCGAGCGTCGTGCCCGGCCTCGAGTGGACCAGCGCCCTCGGACACCTGACCGTCGTGGGGAACTTCCTGACCGAGATCGATCCCGGCGCCTCGATCCTCGATCCCGTCACCGCGCGTCAGGTGCACACGGCAGTGCCGCTGCCGCCCGACGCGTGCGACGACACCGACGAGAACCACGACGTGAACGACCCCGCCTTCGACGGCCCCGACGCGCCGTGCGCGCGCGACGATCACCGCGGCCACGGCGATGACCCGCTGAGCATGGAGCAGGCGCGCGCGGCGATCGACGAGCTCCACCGGCGCGGCGCGCTCGTCTTCGCCAACCACCCGACGAACGAGTCGTTCATCGAGCCCCCGATGGCGTGGCGCCTCGGGAACCTCGACCTGCTCGACGGCTCCGAGATCAACACGCCCGATCCGACCGCGACGAACCGCAGCGCGCCGGAGTGGTGGCGCGATCAGGGCCTGCGCATGGGCCGCCGCTTCGTCGGGATCGCGGGCACCGACTGCCACGTGAACGGCACGCCATACGCGGGCGACACCGGATGCAACGCGTTCCACGGGCTCGTGAACCTCACGCACATGAACGCTCCGTACATGTGGATGCAGCCGCTCGGATCGACGAGCGCCGCTGCGCGGAACGATCCCGAGCTCGTCGTCGCCGCGATGCGAGAGGGGCGCGTCAGCGTCGTGCAGGATCTCGATCCCGCGGTCATCGTCGACCTCGGTCTGGACGTCGACGACGACGGAGCGATCGACTACTGGAGCGGCTCGATCGTGCCGGCGTGCGAGCAGCCGTCGCGCGACAGCTTCACGATCCAGATCCGCGTGCGGCCGATCCAGACCCACAACTACAACGTGAGCGTGTGGCGCGCCGGCGAGGAAATCCGGGTGCTCGATCGCCAGGAGATCCGCGCCGACGCGGTGTGGACCGGCACGATCGAGTTCTCGCGCGCGCGCGACGTCGCGCCGTCTGCCCCCATGGGGTTCGCGACGGCGTGGGTGCGCGAGGATCGATCGTTCATGCCCGACGACGACGCCGGGTTCTCGAACCCGATCTTCTTCGAGCGCGCCGACGCGAGCGCGACACCGTGCGACACCCGCGATCCCGACGGGCTGTGATCCTGCGCGCGGGGGGCGCCCGCAGGAAGCACGGCGCCGTGTTGTGCGTACGACGCACCATGGCCGGAGTCACGACCGAGCTCCGTGGCGCGATCGCGCTGCTCGTGTCCGCCGGCACGATGCCGCGCGACACGCCCGGCCTCGACGCGCTCGCGGCGACGATGGCGAAGCTCCGGCCGACGTCGGGCACGCAGGCGCGATCGATCCACTCGGGCTGGCCGCTCGCGATCGACGCCGCGCTCGGCGTGCGCGCGGTGACGCAGGTGCCGTGGCTC
>JALYRN010000841.1 GCA_030855295.1 Myxococcota bacterium
CTGCGGTGCCTGCGTCACGCGCAGCGCGCCCCAGTCGACCTCCACGTCGTCGAGCGAGGGCGTGCGCACCCGCGCGAAGGTGCGCATCACCTTGGGCTCGATGCGCTCGCCGGGCGCGATCATCTCGGCCGCACCGCGCGATGCGCGCGCCACGCCGCGCACCAGGTGCTCGCTCGCGCCGGCACCGATGCCGAACGCGAACACCCGCGCGGTCGCCGCGTGCTCGCGCGCGAGCGCGATCACCTCCGCCTCGTTCGAGACCTGTCCGTCGGTCAGCAGCAGCACCCGGCGCGCGAGCCCGTTCGCGGCAGGCCGCGCGAGGATCGCGCGCAGCGGCTCGAGGATCTCGGTGCCTCCGAGGTCCGCGTCGATCTTCGCGATGCGCGCGGTCGCGTCCTCGAGCGAGCGCTCGTCGAGCGCGCGCGAGGTCCCCCAGAAGCTCTCGCTGCGCGTTCCGAAGCGCACCACGTCGAAGCGATCGCCCGCGCCGAGCGCGCGCACGCAGAGCTGCAGCGCGCGCTTCGCCTGCGCGATCGACTCCCCGCCCATCGAGCCCGAGCAGTCGAGCAGGAAGATCACCTCGTGGCCCTGCTCGCTCGCCGAGATCTCCGGCAGGAAGGTGACCATCGCGACCCGCGCGCCGCCCTCGTCGCGCGCGACCATCGCGATCGGTCGAGCGCGCTCCTGCGGCTCGATCAGCACGACCACGTCACGATCGAGCGCCACGTCGTCCCGCGCGAGCTCGATGCGCGCGCCACCCTCCCGCAGCGTCGTGCGGATCGGGTGGGTCGGCGACTCGACGCGCGCGAGCGCGCCGCCGAGCTCGACGTCGAGCGCGAGCGCGAGACCGTACGGCACGCTCGGCCAGCGCTCCGGATCGATGCGCTCGGCGTCGGGCTGACCGATCTCGGGCGCGCTCGCCGCCGGCACGTAGCGTGGTGAGACCGTCGTGGGGATCGACACCCGCAGCGCGTCACCCTCGCGTCGGGCGCTCGCGACGTAGCGGATCTGCAGCTCGACGCGCTCGCCCGCGCGCAGGTTGCCGACCGACGCGGTGAACACGTCGGGGCGCTCCTGATCGAGCAGGAAGGCGCCGTGCCCTTCCATCATCGCGTCGTCGTACGTCGCGAACGCCTCCTCGCGCTCCATCGCGCGGCCCCGCACGAGCGTGTCGCCGACGCGCGCCGCGAACCCGCAGACCGCCGCGCCCTCCTCCATCGGGAAGACGTAGACCGCCTCGACCGGCACCGGCTCGGTGTTGCGGTAGCGCTGCGTCACGATGACCTCGAGGCATGCGCCCCGCAGCGTCGCGTCGACGCGCACGCCCTCGAGGGGCACGGCCACCCCGTTCGCGATCAGACCCGCCTTCGGCTGCTCGATGATCATCGCTCGCCCTCCCCGCTCCTCGGCCTCATCGCGCGCTCGACCGCCGCGACCACCCTGCGGACCTCCGCCTCGTCGAGGCGCCGGCCGCGAACCATCAGCTCCACGTCGCGCGAGAGCGCGATCCGCGTCCACGTGCTCTGCACGATCGCGTCGTCCTCGGGGACGCGCGGCGCCGGCGTGCGGCCCTCGAGGCGATCGGCGATCGCATCGAGCGAGACGCCCTCCTCCTGCAGCTCGCGCACCCGCACCAGCCGCGCGAGGTGCGCCTCGGTGTAGTGCTTGCCGCGCCCCACGCCGGTCGGCGCCGGCAGCAGCCCGCGCTGCACGTAGTACCGGACGGTACGGCGCGACACCCCCGCGCGATCCGCGAGCTCCTCGATGCCGTACGGCGCGTCGTCGTCGTGCATGAGCGAGAACATGACACGCACAAGTGTCGCGTTCAAGTGTCGCTTTCACACTCGACGCTCGCAGCCCGCGCACGTGACTTGCAGTCAGCGGCGCTCGATGCGCTCGCTGTGTCAGATCGTGCTGCTCGCTTCGCTCGCCGCGGCGGTGCTCCCCGGCTGTTATCTCTTCCACGGGGTCGAGGGCGAGCCGACGCCGACCCCCGGCGTCGATGCCGGCTCGCCCCCGCCCGGCGCCCGCGACGCCAGCACGCCCATGCCGGGACGCGATGCCGGCGGCCCGCTCCTCTGTCCGAACGTCCGCGCCAACGCGACGTGCCTCGAGAGCTTCCTCGTCGCGCCGGGGCGCGCGTTCTCGCTGCCGTACACGTTCGACACCTGCGGCTGCTGCGTCGAGACCGAGTGCGCGGTGACGGTCGATCGCGCGACCCAGACGCTCTCGCTCACGACGACGCTCTGTCCCGATCCCTGTGACTGCAGCGCGTGCGTCACGCCGACCGGCGCGTGCGAGGTGCCGGCGCTCGAGCGCGGCGCATGGCGCGTCGTCGTCAACGGCGCGCCGGCGTTCGAGCTGCCGGTCTTCGAGGACAGCGGCTTGGTCGCGCCGCCGCCCGCGTGCGCGACGTACGCCGAGGTCGACGAATGCGGAGCGCCGGTCTCGGAACCGCTCCCCGGTGCGCCGTGGACCCCCGGGAGCCGGTGCGCGGAGCCGCGCATCGGGAGCGGGGCGCTCGACGTGATCGACGTGCATCACCACTGCTGGGGCTGCGGCGATCTGCAGGGACCGTGCGTCGCCACGCTCGAGGAGAGCCTCACCGACGAGCCGGGCGGCGACCTGCACATCCAGCCGACGCGCTATCCCGGCGCGTGCGACGTCGACTGTCCGGACATCTGCATCCGCGCCACGCGCTCCTGCGTCGTGCCCGAGCTCCAGCGCGGCGGCTACTACCGCGTCTTCGTCGGCGAGGAGCGCGTGATGGAGTTCGTCGCGGGCGAGATCGGTCGCTTCTGCGGCGACATCGCGGGTTGAGCCGACGGGAGTGCTCGCCCCGGAGCTCCCGTACGGGAGCGCGCGCTTCGCGCGCGGACGGAAGGGCGCGGAGCGGGCGAGCCGATGTTGCACAGACGTTGAGCCCGACGGGAGTACACGCCGAGCTCCGACAGGAGCGCCCGTCCCCGGCGCGCGTGACGCCTCTGGACAGCTGTCGTCGGGCGCTCGAAGCTCGCGGGCTCGATGACCCTCCGACGCTCGCTCGTGCTGCTCGCGCTCGCCTCGCTCGTGACGCCGATGACGGCTTGCTCCTCGTGCGAGGCGCCCCACCCCGAGAGCGCGGTCGCGCCGGAGGACACGCCGGCCGACGAGACGCTCGCGGCGCAGTCGTTCCGGCTTCCGAGCGGGCTCGAGGTCGAGCTCGTCACCGGGCCCTGCGGCGAGCGCGCGGCGGTGGTCGTGCTGTTCGAGGTCGGCGCGGATCACGATCCTCCGGGACGCTCGGGCATGGCGCACGTCGTCGAGCGGCTGCTCGCGACCCCGGGCGCGCCCGGGCAGGTCGAGGGCGGCCGCGACTCGACCCAGTACTCGGTCGTGACCGAACGCGATCGGCTGCTCGCCGAGCTCGACGCGATCGCCGCGCGTCTGGCGCGGCTCGAGACGAGCGAGGAAGAGCTCGCGCGCGCCCGCGCCGAGGTGCTCGAGGACGGAGCGAGCCGGCACGGGGGCGACGCGACGCGCACCGCGACGAGCTACGCGGCGGAGTCGGTGCGGCCGACGCG
>JALYRN010000842.1 GCA_030855295.1 Myxococcota bacterium
CCGCGGCGAGTGGGGATAAACCGCGCCAGCGCTCGTCCTCGAACGCTGCTCGGGCGGCGGAGTCGGCACGGTCGACGTCCTCTGCCGCCGCCAGCGCGAGCAGCGCCCACGGCGCCGCGAACCCCATCAGCTGCGCCTCCCCGCGCCCGCGAGCACCTCGGCGAGCACGCGCTCGACCGGCTCGTCGGTGCGCACCAGCCGATAGCGAGCGCCCGCGGCCGTGCACCGCGCGCGGCATGCATCGAGGAACGCTCCGAGCTCGCGCAGATAGCCCTCGCGCAGCGCGGTCGGATCGACGTCGAGCGCCTCCTCGCCCTCGAGCCCGAGGAAGCGCGTCGGCCCCTCGAACGGCAGCTCGAGCTCGTCGCGGTGCATCACCTGGAAGACCAGCACGTCGTGCCCGCGGTGCACCAGCCGATCGATCGCGCCGAGCGCGTGATCCCCGAAGTCCAGGAGATCACTCGCGACTGCGACCACGCCGCGGCGCCCCGCGCGCTCCGCGACGAGCGCCAGCGCCGCCCGGAGATCGGTCGACGCGTCCTTTGCGATCGGCCGCGCGAGCTCTCCGAGGATCAGCTCGAGGTGCGCCGGACGCGAGCGCGACGGCAGGCTCCCGATCACCTCGCGCGCGAAGCGCACGACGCCGGCGGCGTCGCCCTGGCGCACCAGCACGAGCCCGAGCGCCGCGAGCAACGTGGCCGCGTGCTCGGCCTTCGTCGTGCCCTCGCCGTAGTCCATCGACGCCGACGCATCGAGCACCAGGGTCGCGCGCAGCTGCGTCTCCTGCTCGAAGCGCTTGATCGTGTGACGATCGCTGCGCGCGTACGCGCGCCAGTCCAGCAGCCGGACGTCGTCGCCCGGCCGGTACTCGCGGTGCTCGACGAACACCACGCTCGCGCCGCGGTGCGGGCTGCGGTGCATGCCCGAGAGCACGCCCAGCGCCGCGCGGCGCGCCTCGAGCGAGAGGTTCGCGATGCGCTCGCGGACCTCCGGCGGGAGGACCTGCTCCGGCTCCCTCAACGGCGCACGACTCCCCGACGAGCCAACGGGCTCACGCCTTCTTCGTCGCGTCGAGCAGCTTCGCGACCAGGTCCGCGGCGCGCACGCCCTCGGCCTCGGCGCGGAAGCTCGCGACGATGCGATGGCGCAGCACCGGCGCGGCGAGCGCGCGCACGTCCTCGATCTCCGCAGCGAAGCGACCGTCGAGCACCGCGCGCGCCTTCGCGCCGAGCACGAGCCCCTGCGAGGCCCGCGGTCCGGCCCCGAACGCCACGAATTGCTTCACGAAATCGGGCGCGTCGGGAGAGCCGGGGCGCGAGAGCCGGACGAGCTTCACCGCGTGCTCGATCACGTGCGGCGCGACGGGCACGCGCGGCACCAGCTCCTGCAGATCGAGGATGTCGTCGCGCCCGAGCACCGGCACCGGTGTCTCGTCGATCGGCGCGGTCGTGCGCCGCACGATCTCCATCTCCTCGCTCGCGCTGGGGTAGCCCACGTCGATCTGGAAGAGGAAGCGATCGAGCTGCGCCTCGGGCAGCGGATACGTGCCCTCCTGCTCGATCGGGTTCTGCGTCGCGAACACGAGGTAGGGGCGCTCGAGCGGGTACGTCTTGCCGCCCGCCGTCACGCGCCCCTCGGCCATCGCCTGCAGCAGCGCGGCCTGCGTCTTGGGGGGCGTCCGGTTGATCTCGTCGGCGAGGAGCACGTTCGTGAACACGGGGCCCTCGACGAAGCGGAAGCGCCGCTCGCCGGTGCTCGCGTCCTCCTCGAGCACGTCGGTGCCGGTGATGTCCGAGGGCATCAGATCGGGCGTGAACTGGATGCGGTTCGAGCGCAGCGAGAGCACCTCGGCGAGCGTGGTGATCAGCAGCGTCTTGGCGAGCCCGGGCACGCCGACGAAGAGGCCGTGCCCGCGCGCGAAGAGCGACACGAGCATCAGCTCGATCACGTCGTCCTGCCCGACGATGCGCTTCTTCACCTCCGCGATCAGCCGCCGGCGCGCCGCCGCGAGCCGCTCGACGCGCTCCACGTCGGACGCAGCGGCGCCGCCCGCGGCCGCTGCCGGCCCGGTCTCGTGCTCGCCGCTCTTGAGGCTTCCGTCCATCGTCCTGGCCTATAGCACTCGGCCCGCGCGCCCTCACTCGGCGTGCTGATCGGTCGTGAGATCCCGGCACATCGCGGTCTCGCGGGTGCGCTCGCGCTCGCTCTCGGCGACCTGCGCGAGGTCACAATGGGGCTGCGGATCGAACGGATTGAGGCGCAACGCCTCGATGCTCGCCTCCCGCGCCGCCTCGCGCTCGCCGCGCGCGAGGTGCGCCGAGCCGAGCACCGACCACAGCGGCGCGTGATCCGGCCAGCGCTCGGTCAGCGGCCCGAGCACCGCGATCGCCCGATCGGCCTCTCCTCCCGCGAGCGACGCACGCGCCAGGCGGCTGCCGACGATCGGATCGCCGTCCGCGTTCTGCCACGCGCGATCGTACTCGCGCGCCGCACCGCGCGCGCGATCGCGCGACCACAGCAGATCGCCGATGCGCACGTGGCGCCTCGCGCTCTCGACGCGCACCTCGTCGGTCTCGTCCGGCTCGGCCTCGCCATGGCGAAAGCGCAGCTGCGCGAGCTCGGGCTGGGGCCCCTCGGGCGCGGGGCGCGCGCGCAGATCGATCCGCCACGCGCCCTCGAGCGCGCTCCACGGCTCTCCCGCGACCTGGGCGAACGCCTCGCGCGCGTCGACGCCGTTCGCGACGAGCGACACGACCTGCTGCAGGCCCTCGCGCCCGTGCAGTCGGCGGAAGCGCTCGACGAACGTCGACACCTGCGCGAACGCGAGCGCCGCGTCCTCCGCGCTCGGGAGCATCGCGATCGACGGATGCAGCCGATCGAAGGGCAGCAGCGAGCCCTGCTGCACCGCGCGCCGCAGCAGATAGTCCGACGCCGGATCGAGCCGTACCGCGGGCTCTCCTCCGCGCCACGTGCGCTCGAGGAAGCGCGCGAAGCCCTCCTGCATCCACACCGGCGCCCGATCGCGCGATGCGCGCGACAGCACGAGGTGCACCAGCTCGTGGCCCAGCGTGTCGGCCCACGGATAGCCGCGCACCAGCGCGCGCGGGCTCGTGATCATCAGGCGATCCCACTTGCAGAGCGCGATGGTGCCGGTGCGCTCGATCTCCTCGACCGAGAGGCTCGACACCGACGAGAGCGTCGCCGCGGTCGGGTGGATCTCGAGCCGGATCGGCCCCGGCACGCGCAGCCCGAGCTCGCGCTCGATCGCGCGATCGGCCGCCTCGACGGTCTCGAGCGCATACGGCGCGAGCAGGCGATCGGGCCCCGGCGCGAACCGCACGATGTAGCGCCCGTCCGCCGAGCGCTGCTCGACGTAGTGCCGGGTCACCTCGCGCGTCGCCCACATCAGCCGGTAGATCTCGACGCGCTCGGGGGCGGAGCGCAGCCCCGTCGCGCGCACGACCGACGCTGCTCCGTCGCGCGTCGCGCCCGCGTAGTCCCCGCGCACGAAGCGCAGCATCGCGCGCTCCCACAGCACGTCGGGATCGGCCGGGTGCGCGGC
>JALYRN010000843.1 GCA_030855295.1 Myxococcota bacterium
GTCTGCTGCACGGGCTGGGGTTCGCGGGCGCGCTCCGCGACGCGGGCCTGCCGCACGGCGCGGTGCTCGAGGCGCTCGTCGGCTTCAACGTCGGCGTCGAGCTCGGGCAGCTCGCGTTCGTCGGCGTGTGCCTCGCGCTCTTCGCGATCGCGGCGCGGCTGCGCGTGCCCGAGCGACGGAGCCGCGAGGCCGCGGTGCTCGCGATCGGCGGCGCCGCGGCGTATTTCCTGATCGATCGGCTCGGCGCGCTCGGAGGCGGCGCTTGACGGGCGGGGTCGGGAGACGGCACTCCAGCGGAATGCGCGCGGTCGCGTCGTTCTCGGTGTTGTGCGCGGCGCTCGCGGTGGGCTGCGGCGAGGGGCCCGGCGTTCCCGACGCCGGACCGGCGGACACCGGGCCGCCCGACGGCGGCAATCCGGTCGTCGTGCTGCCCGACGAGCGCGCGCCGTGCGCCGATCGCGATCCGCTGCGGCGTCCGCTCTTCGGCGATCTCCACGTGCACACCTCGCTGTCGTTCGACGCCGCCGCGTACGACGTGCGGACGCGACCGCGCGACGCCTACGACTTCGCGCGCGGGCGCGCGATCGGCCTCGCGCCCTACGACGCCGAGGGAGCTCCCACCCGCATGCTCCAGCTCGATCGCCCGCTCGACTTCGCGGCGGTCACCGATCACTCGGAGTTCCTCGCCGAGACGTCGATCTGCATGGATCCGACCTCGCCCGGCTACGACTCGCGCACGTGCCGGAGCTGGCGCGCCGCCGACGTGCGCAACGCCGACTACGGCGAGCTGACCAGCGGGCTCGTCCTCACGCCGCCGCGTCGGGTGTCGCTCTGCCGCAGCGATCCGACGGCGTGCACGGGCGCGCTCGGCGACGCGTGGCAGGAGATCCAGGACGCCGCGGAGGAGGCCTACGATCGCACCGACACATGCTCGTTCACGTCGCTCGTGGGCTACGAGTGGACCGGCACCGACTACGGCGACAACCTCCACCGCAACGTCCTCTTCCGCACGCGCTCGGTGCCGCGCTGGCCCACCAGCTTCTTCGAGGCGTGGACGCCCGATCGGCTCTGGGACGCGCTCGAGCACGACTGCCTCGACGCGAGCGAGCCCTGCGACGTGCTCGCGATCCCGCACAACGGAAACCTCGCGGCGGGCTCGATGTTCGTGCCGGTCGGCGAGGACGGCGAGGCGTACACCCGAGAGGAGGCAGCGCGGCGCGCGCGGCTCGAGCCGCTGGTCGAGATCTACCAGCACAAGGGGAGCTCCGAGTGCGTCGATCGGGTCGGCGATCCGCTCGCGAGCGAGGACGAGCTCTGCCGGTTCGAGGAGGTGCATCGCGTCGTGTGCCGCGCCGTCCCGGACGATCCGCCCGACTGCACGCCCGACTGCTCGGGCGGCGGCATCGGCTTCCTCGGCGGGTGCGTCGCCGCGAGCGACTCGGTGCGCGGCGCGCTGCGCACCGGGCTCGTCGAGCAAGCGCGGGTGGGCGTGAACCCGTTCCAGCTCGGCGTGATCGGCAGCACCGACACCCACCAGTCGCTCGCCGGAGGCACCGACGAGCGCACGTTCCGCGGACACCTCGGCGACAGCGACGACGAGGCGAGCGAGCTGCTCGATCGCGACCCCGGCGTGCTGCTGCGCGGGCTGACGGTGTCGGCGGGCGGGCTCGCGGGCGTGTGGGCGGAGGAGAATTCTCGCGACGCGATCTTCACGGCGCTGCGGCGACGCGAGACCTTCGCGACGAGCGGCACGCGCATCGTGGTGCGGTTCTTCGCGGGGCACGGCTACCCCGACGACGCGTGCAGCCGCACCGATCTCGCGGCGCTCGGCTACGCGGGCGGCGTGCCGATGGGGGGCGAGATCACGCGGGGCGCCGGCCCGCTCCGCTTCGTCGTCTCGGCGCTGCGCGATCCGATGGGCGCGCCGCTCGAGCGCCTGCAGATCGTCGTCGGTCAGCTCGAGGCCGACGGCACGACGCGCGAGCGCGTGATCGACGTCGCGGGCAGCGAGCTCGCGGGCCTGCCCGATCCCGACACCTGCGCGCCGCCGGCGGGCGGACAGGATCAGCTGTGCGCGATCTGGGAAGACCCCGAGCTCGACGAGACGCGGCCCGCCTTCTGGTACGCGCGCGTGCTCGAGGTCCCGACCTGCCGCTGGAGCCGCCACGTGTGCAACGAGGCCTCCGTCGACTGCGGCACCCTCGCCGCCGACGATCCGCTCGCCGCCTGCTGCGACCCCGACCCCGCGAGCCACGTCATCCGCGAGCGCGCCTGGACCTCACCCGTGTGGTGGATCCCGGAGTAGCCCTCCGGGGCGAGCACTCGTGCTGACGATCATCGGCTCGCCCGCTCCGGGCGCTATCGTCCGCGCGCGAGCGCGCTCCCGTACGCGCCCTCCGGGGCGAGCACTCCTGCTGACGATCACCCGTTCGAGCGCCAGAGCTCTTGGGTGGTGTGGACGGCGCCGCGGTCGACGACGAGGTGCTGGTAGCCCATCTGCATGCGGACCGCGCTCGCGTGGCGGCCGTACTGCAGCCACACGAAGTGCGTGAGCTCGCCGACGGTCATCACGCGGTCGTGCGGGTCGTCGTCGGCGTCGCCCTGGATGCCGAGCCGCAGGAAGTGCGAGAGGTAGCCGCCCGCCTGGAACTGGCCGGCCACCGCGCTCGTGACGTCCTCCTCGGAGGAGAACATGCCGACCACGCTCGGGCGCGTGATCACGTCCTTGCTGAAGCCGCCGGCGAAGCACGCGTCGATCGCGATGAGCGAGGTGCGCGCGCGGATCGCGTCGGTGAGGCGGCCGAACTCGTCGTCGAGCAGCTCGCCGTCGTAGACGAAGAGGTACTCGTCGACGCCGTCGAGCTCGCGCAGGTCGGTGCTGCGCTCGGTGCGCTGTCCGCCGTGGCCCGAGTAGAAGAAGACGAAGGTGTCGTCGGGTCGGATCTGCGAGGCGATGCGCTGCATCGCGCTGCGGATCGCGCCGGTGGTCGCCTGCGCGTCGGTGAGGAGGAACTCGCGATCGGGCGCGGTGAGGCCCTGGTTGCGCAGCGCCTCGGCGATCTTGACCGCGTCGTTGGCGCACTCCGGAAGATCGTTGCCGCCGCCCGGGTAGTCGCTGATGCCGACGCTGAGCACCCACACGCGCGAGCCGCTCACGCCGGGCGCGGCGGGAGCGACCGGTGCGCCGGTGCCGGGCTGCGGCGTCACGGTCGTCGTCGCGCCCGCGCCGCTGGTGATCGTGAGCGTGTACGCACCGGTCTCGCCGGGTCGGTACGACGTGACGAGGATGCGGTACTCGCCGGCCTCGGCGGCCGGGATGTCGATCCCGCTGCTCAGCGCGCCCGGTCGGAAGTCGTCGTTGTCCTGCTGGCGACCGCTCGGCGAGCGCACGATCAGGTACGGATCGAACGCGCTCGAGTCGAGGCGGATGCTGATCGGCGCGCCGGCCGCGAACGTGGCGGTGTGAGGGTCCGAGAATTCGCCGCTGGCGAGCGGCGCGTCGCCCGCCGCGAGCGCTCCGCGCACGACGCGCGGCTGGGCGCCGGTGATCGCACCCGCG
>JALYRN010000129.1 GCA_030855295.1 Myxococcota bacterium
CCGCGGCGCGCACGTGGGCCTACGGCGCGTGCGAGGACGAGCACGGCTGCGAGCCCGGCGCGGTCGACGCGATCGAGTGCGGCCAGTGCGGCACGCAGATGGCGCGCTGCACCGCGAGCTGCGACTGGGAGCCGGTCGGCGAGTGCAGCGGCGAGGGCGCCTGCGCGCCCGGCACCCGCACGCGCAGCAGCGAGGGATGCGCCGCGGGCGAGACGCGCGATGTCCTCTGCGGTCCGAGCTGCGAGCTCGAGCCGATCGGCGCGTGCGAGAGCGACGGCTGCACCACGCCCGGCGAGATCGAGACGACGCCGTGCGGCGCATGCGGCACGCAGGATCGCTTCTGCACCGCCGCGGGCGTGTGGGAGTACGGCGTGTGCAGCGGCGAGGGCGAGTGCATGCCCGGCACCAGCACCACCGGCGAGTGCGGCATGTGCGGCACCGAGACGCGCCGCTGCAGCGCGACCTGCAGCTGGACCGTGTCGGGCACGTGCACCGGCGAGGGCGTCTGCACGCCCGGCGAGACGCGACGCACGAGCACGGGCTGCGCCGCCGGCCAGACGCGCGCGCTGCGCTGCGACGACGCGTGCACGCTGGCCGAGGTCGAGCCGTGCACGGCGACCCCCGTCACGTGCAGCCCCGCGTGCGCGTCGGGCGAGACCTGCGCGAGCGACGGACGCTGCCGCTGCGGCGCCGGCCCCTCGTGCAGCCCCGGCAATCGCTGCGTGAGCGGCGCATGCACGTCCGATCCGACGTGCCCCGAGGCGAGCACCTACGGCTGTCGTCTCGCGCCGGCGCAGTGCGGCTGCACCAGCACGCAGACCTGCGATGTCGATCGCGCCGCGCGCACCCGCATCTGCCGACCGCGCGGCGCCATCACGGAGGGGCAGCTCTGCAGCGACACGATGACGTGCGCCGCCGGGCTCGCGTGCTTCGGCGGCATCTGCCATCGCTGGTGCGAGACCGACGCGCACTGCGGCAGCATCCCCGGCGCGCGCTGCGTCCTCGAGCGGCGCGACAGCGGCGGCGCCGAGCTGCCGTTCCCCGCGCAGCTGTGCTCGATCGGCTGCAACCCGATCACCAGCGCCGGCTGCGGCGCCGGCGACGCGTGCCAGATCCTCACCGCGACCACGATGGGATCGACCGCGGCGACCGACTGCCGCGCCGTCACCGCGTTCCCGTTCCCGTTCCCGAGCTGCTTCGACGACACGTACTGCCCGGCCGGCGAGACCTGCGTCGGTGGCGCGTCCTGTCAGCGCTACTGCCGCATCGGTGTCGCCGCCGACTGCGCGGCGGGCACCGCGTGCGTCGCGCTTCCGGGCGCGCCGGTGATCGGCGGCGTCGCGTACAGCGCGTGCCAGTAGACGCCTACGCTCCGCCGCGCGCGCCTTCCGGATGCCCTCCGCCGCGCCGCGCCGCGACCACGTGCTTCTTCGCGGTGCGCCGATCGATCCCGACGCGCTCGGCCACCGCTTCGTAGGTGCCCAGCTCGTCGTAGAGCGCGGCGCAGTAGCGCGCGAGGAGCGCGTCGCCGCGGAGCGCGCCGCGCTCGGTCGCCTCGAGCAGCGCGTGTCCCTCGTCCCCGCCCGCGTCGCGCGGCAGCTCGGGGACGTAGCGCTTGGTCAGCAGGACGCGGCGCACGCACTGCGCGAGCTCGCGAACGTTCCCCGGCCACCGATATCCCGCCGGCAGATCACGGGCGATCGCAGCCTCCACCATCGCGACCACCTCGGGCGGCTTCTCGCCGAGCATCGCCGTGAGGATCGTCTCGATCAGCAGCCCGAGCTCGCTGGGATCCTCCTCGAGCCGCCGCCGCAGCGTCGGCATCTCGATCACGTCGGCCGAGAGCCGGTACCAGAGGTCATCGCGGAACGCGCCCGCGCGTCGGAGCTCGTCGACCGGGCGGTTCGTCGCCGAGATGACGCGCCCCTCGAAGCGCTTCGCGTCGTGCGTCCCGACCGGACGGAAGCTGCGGTCCTGCAGCACGTTGAGGAGCTTCACCTGCACCGCGGGCGCGACCTCGCCGATCTCGTCGAGGAAGATCGCGCCGTGCGTGCGGGTGCGCGCGAGGACGCCCTCGTGGCGATCGGTCGCCCCCGTGAACGATCCCTTCTCGTGCCCGAAGAGCTCCGACTCGAGCAACGTCTCCGGGAACTCCGAGAGGTTCACGGAGAGGAACATGTCGACGAACGAGCTCTCGAAGCGCTGGCGCCGCGCGTCGAACGGGATCAGCCCCGAGCGTCCGATCGCCGCGGCCGCAGTGCCCTTGCCGGTGCCGGTCTCGCCGACGAGGAAGGTCGAGAAGTCCTCCATCCGTCGCCAGAGCAGGCGGGAGTAGAGCAAGAGGTCGTGCGTGAACACCGCGTTCCAAAGTGACTGCCGGAGCCGCCGCATCGACGTGCTCGTGCCCGGCAGCGAGGTCTCGACGAAATAGAACGCGCGCCGCATCTGCCAGAAGACCGCGAGGTAGTGGCGCGCCGCGTCGTCGCCGATGCCCCGCGCGGCGAGCTCGGCGAGCGCCTCGCGCGCGAACTTCACGGGACCGCGATCGCCGGCGAGCTCGGTCTCGATGCGGAGATCCAGGTCCGGGGCGATCCGGTGGAAGACCTGGAAGAGCAGCGCGAGCTCGAGCCGCTCGCGATCCTCGGGCGGGAAGCGACCCAGATCCGGACGCCCGCCCGCGATCGACCCGAGGCGCTGATCGAGCACCGCGAGCATGCGCCCGAGGACCTCGGCCCGGGGCACGTCCGCGGGCGCGCTCGAGATCTCGCGATCGATCGCAGCGCGCTCCTCACCGAACGGGTTCGCGGTGACCGCGGCGGCGATCCGCGTGAGGAAGTCCCGATCGCGGGGCCGTAGCGCGGCGGTGGCCATCACGCGCGAGCGTACATCCGATGTACATCCAATGTACATCCAATGTACCTCCGGTCGCGAGGTCGCAGCGGTTCCTGCGAGGAACGCGGGCTGCGACGTGCGGCACGAGGGGTGCTCAGAGAGCGGGCAGGTCCGATTGCGAAAGAGGAACGTGATGAGCCAGCAAGAGATCCCTCGTGACACGCCGGCGTGGCGCTTCCAGGTCTGGGTGTCGTTCGTGCTCTCGTTCGCCTGCGCGCTGATCGGCGTCGCGTACCTGCCGGTCGACGCCTGGACCAAGGGTTACTTCGGGATGGCGATCCTCTTCACCGTCGGCTCCGCCTTCACGCTCGCGAAGACGCTTCGCGACGACCTCGAGGCGCGGCGCCTGCTCAGCCGCCTGTCGGAGGCGAAGACCGAGCGCATCCTGCGCGAGTACGAGCTCACGCCTTCGAGCTGACGTCGCGACCGCGCCGTCAGGCGGCCGGCGGCGCGGTCTTCTCTTCGGCCCACGCCTCGCGATGCCGCGCGTCGGGCAGGTGCGCGTCCCAGCAGTCGACGCTGCAGAAGTAGAGCGCCGTGCGCTTGCGGTTGCAGGTCGACACGCTGCACGCGTAGTAGACCTGCCCGAAGGCGATCGGCTTCCGGCAGACGCTGCACACCTTCCAATGCTCGGCCATCGGGCATTGGTAGCAGGGCAACGCCGCGCCGAACACTCGGCGGCCCTCGAGCCATCGCCACGTGTTCGTCGACGCGCGCTCCGCGCCCGGGCCCACTGCGCGGGCGGATCAGCGCACGACGTTCGGTTGGGTCGGAGCCGGGTGCGGCGGCATGCTCGTGCTGCTGTCGCCCGTGAGCTTCGCGTTCTTCCTCTACGTCGGCTGATCAGGCGATCGCGCGCGTGATATAAGCGGCGCCGATTTGCGCATCCTCTTCGTCACGTCCGAGGTCGCTCCCTTCGCGAAGACCGGCGGTCTCGGCGACGTCTCCGCCGCCCTGCCGCGGGCGCTCCGCGCGCTCGGTCACGACGTCCGCATCGTCGCGCCGTTCTACGGCCGCGTGCGCGCGTCGAAGCACGTGTTCGAGCGCGTCATCCCGCCCAGCGAGATCGCGCTCGGCGCGCACCGCTACACGTTCGCGGTCAACCAGACGACGCTGCCGGGGAGCGACGTCCCGGTGCTCTTCGTCGAGTGCCCGCCGCTCTACGATCGCGCCTCGATCTACACCGAGGACGCCGACGAGCACCGGCGCTTCGCGCTGCTCGGCTGGGCTGCGCTGAAGATCTGCCAGTACCAGCAGTGGGCGCCCGACATCGTGCACGCCAACGACTGGCCGACCGCGCTCGTGCCGCTGACGATGCAGACGATGTTCGCGTGGGATCGCCTCTTCGCGCGAACCCGCTCGGTGCTGACGATCCACAACATCGGCCATCAGGGCGGCTTCCCCGCGCACGTGCTGTCGGACATCGGGCTCGCCGAGGCGGCGCAGCACTTCCACCAGGATCAGCTGCGCGATGGTCGGCTCAACTTCCTGCTGACCGGCATCCTCTACGCGAACGCGATCACGACCGTCAGCCCGACCTACGCGCGCGAGATCATGACGGCCGAGCACGGCGTCGGGATGGACGCGTTCCTGCGCGCGCGGCGCAGCGTCGTCTTCGGCGTGCTCAACGGCATCGACCCGAGCGAGTGGAGCCCCGAGCACGACACGCTGATCCCGCATCGCTTCTCGAGAGACGATCTCGCCGGCAAGGAGCGCAACAAGCACGCGCTGATGACGGGCATGAAGATGCCGTACGTCCCCGGCGTGCCGGTGATCGGCATCGTGTCGCGGCTCGCGTGGCAGAAGGGCTTCGACCTCTGCGCCGAGGTCCTGCCGGCGATGCTCGCGCGGCGCGACGTGCAGCTCGTCGTGCTCGGCAGCGGCGAGGGCCGCTACGAAGAGCTCTTCACGCGCCTCGCGCGCCAGTTCCCGCGCAAGGTCGGCTTCTACCGCGGCTTCAGCGAGCCGCTCGCGCACCTGATCGAGGCGGGCGCCGACATGTTCCTGATGCCGTCGCGCTACGAGCCCTGCGGCCTCAACCAGATGTACAGCCTCGCGTACGGCACCGTCCCGATCGCGCACTCCACCGGCGGCCTCGCCGACACCGTGCACACGTGGGATCCGCGCCGTGCGGTCGGCAACGGCTTCGCGTTCGACCACTTCGACGCGAGCGGCCTCGCGTGGGCGCTCGGCTACGCGCTCGAGACCTGGAACCGCCGCCCCGAGTGGCGTCGCCTCCAGCAGAACGGCATGCGCGAAGACTTCTCCTGGACCCGCCGCGTCCGCGCCTACGAAGACCTCTACGCCCGCATCGCCCCCCCCTGAAACCCGGGGACACGCACCGCCCTTGTAAGTCCTTGGATCCACACGTGTTTTCGGCGCCTCCGGCCAGCCCCCCATAACTCTGCATCACTTCGCCCTCGGCCGGAGCGCCGCGCGCCCGCCGCGACGCCCGACGCGGTCTGGTACCCTCTGCGCCACCCCGCATGCCGATCGACGTCGTCTTCCTCGAGCCGTGCTTCCCCGCGAACCAGCGTGAGTTCGTCCGCGCCCTGCACGCCGTCGGCGCGCGGGTGACCGGCATCGGCGAGCGCCCGAAGGAGGCGCTCGACGACTCGCTCCGCCACTGGCTCACGCACTACGAGCAGGTCAGCAACGTCACCGACGTCTCGCAGGTCGAGAAGGTCGTGCGCTGGCTGCAGCAGAAGGTGCGCGTCGACCGCCTAGAGGCCGTCGTCGAAGCCCACGTCATGTGCGCCGCCAAGGTGCGCGAGTCGTGCGGCATCCCCGGCACCAGCGTGCGCACGACGTTCCTCTGCCGCGACAAGCCGTCGATGAAGGACGTGCTCCGCCAGGCCGGCGTCCCCACCGCGCACTCGCTCGGCAGCGGCGACGCCGGCGCCATCCGCGCGTTCGCCGCGAAGGTCGGATATCCGCTCATCTTCAAGCCGCGCGACGGCGCCGGTGCGTCGGGCACGATTCGAGTCGACTCCGACGATCAGCTCGAGTCCGCGCTGCGTGAATATCGAATCGGGCGCGGTGGCAACATCGCAGTCGAGGAGTACATCGAGGGACACGAGGGCTTCTACGACACGATCGCCATCGGTGGCCGCGTCGTGCACGAGTTCGTCTGTCACTACTACCCGAACGTGCTCGAGGCGATGCGCACGCGGTGGATCAGCCCGCAGTTCATCACCACCAATCGAGTCGACGCCGCCGACGGCTACGCCGAGCTCAAGGCGATGGGCGAGAAGGTGATCGGCGCCCTCGACATCGGCACTTCGGCCACTCACATGGAGTGGTTCTACGGCCCCAAGGGCATGAAATTCAGCGAGATCGGCTGTCGTCCGCCCGGCGTGCGCGCGTGGGATCTCTACGCCGCCGCGAACGACTTCGACATCTATCGCGAGTGGGCGGCGGCCGTCGTGCACGGCCGTCCGTCGCAGTCGCTCTCGCGCCGCTACAGCGCCGGCATCATCGCGCTGCGCCCCGACCGCGACGGGCGCATCTCGCACTACGACGGAGTCGACGAGATGCAGCGCGCCTTCGGCCAGTGGGTCATCGACGCGCACCTCCCGCCTCCCGGCACGCCCACCCAGCCCGTCGAGGCCGGCTACATGGCGAACGCGTGGGTCCGCATGAAGCACCCCGACTACGACGAGCTCCGCCGCATGCTCGATGTCGTCGGCCGCACCGTGAAGGTGCGCGCCCACTGAGCGCGGTTCGCGATCGCACGCCCTGCTGAGCCCCATGCGCTGCGTCTCGATCGTCCTGCTCGCGCTCGTGCTCGGCGCGTGTGGTGCGGCGGCGGTGGAAGCTTCGTCGGCTCCCTCCGCCCTGCGGCCTGCGCGCCTCCCCGCGCCCGCGGCGACGCTCTTTCCCGAGCGACCGACGCTCGACGCGATCGCGCCGGCGCGCCTCGCCTCGTTCAAGCAGGAGACGTGGACCGAGCTCGCGCCGACCCGCGTGCAGCACTGCCACGAGTGGGGCTTCCCGAGGTCGGAAGAGAGCGCTCTGCGCGAGCACGCGCAGGCCGTGCTCGAGCGGCTCGGAATCCACACACACTTCGGCGGAATGCTGCGCGAGGACGGAATCGTGCTGGCGGTCGGAGACGTCGGGAGCGACGGCACGAGCGGGGAGCCCATGATCAAGCTCGTCGCGTGCACCGAGGGCGAGAGCGACGTCGCCGTCGCCGAGCTCCGCCAGCACTTCGCCCGCATCACGACCGAGGCTCGATCCGCCACCGCCGCGCGCGCGCTCGGGCTCGCTCCCGATGTCGCGTGGGAACGACAACACGCCAGCGGACGGCGACAGATCGGGATGCGCGCGCGCGACCTCGACCCCGGGGTCGCGCGCTCCGCGCTCGCGCGCGCCGGGTTCGCGGAGGCGACGGGGACCCGCGGCGCCATCGATCTCACGCGCGGTCCCGAGCGCGTTCGCTTTCTCGGAGATCGCGTGTGGTGGCAGTCCGACGTCGCGCCTCGGCCTGCGCGCTGACGCGATCGCTCGGGCGCCGTTCGTCCACTTCTCGCGATCAGAAGAGGTAGCCGACGAACAGCGACGCTCGCCCCGACGCGTCGCGCGCGATCGTCACCGGCATCTCCGGCTCGCTGCTCGCCTCGACGAATCGCGATCGCGACTGCGCCGCGAGCTGCACGCCGATCTCGAGCCGCTCGTCGTCGAGCAACCGCAGCGCGATCTCGAAGAGCCCGCCGGCATACGACGTGGTGCCGCCGACGTGCGCGATCGCCTCGATGCCGAGCTCGATGCCGATGCGCAGCGCGACCAGCGGCGGCAGCACCAGCCCGGCGAGCACGCGCACGCCGCCGAACCCGACGCCCGTGCCCTCGCGCGCGACCACCCGCACGCCGGTCGATAGAGTGGACGCGTCGTACGCCTGCGCGCCGACGACCAGCATCCCGCGCAGGTGCAGCACCGGCAGCACGCGAACGTCCGCGCCGACCGCGAGCTCGCCGCCCGGATACCACCGCGGCGCGTCGTTCGCTCCCGCGTCGAGGAACGCGATCGTGCCCGCGACCTGCAGCGCGAAGTGCACCGTCCCGGTCGGGAAGAAGCCTGGTGTCTCCGGCTCGGCGGTCTGCGCCCGCGCGAGGCGCGCCGATCCCAGCAGCGTCGCCGCGATCAGCAGCGCGCGCGTGATCGAGGCCGCTCGCGGGAGGCGCACGCGCGGATTCTCTTCCGAGCCGCGAACGCCGTACAGCGCCTTCGAGTCTCCCCGCCCTCCGAAACGTCTCGTCGCGCCGCGCGCGCGTGATAAAGTCGCGCCCCCTCCAGATGTCGAGACCGCCGCGTGCCATCGTGCTGCTGGGTGCGCAGCGCTTCGATCCCACCCTGGGCGCTGCCGCGCAGGAGCTCGGCATCGAGGGCCCGATCGCGACGATCACCGCGGGCTGGCAGGAGCGCGAGAGCGAGGACGCCGAGCTCCACGAGCACCTCGGCAAGCGCACCGTCAACCTGCGCCTGCACCGCCGCGCCGAGGACGTGTTCAAGCGCGACCCCGAGCTCCACGCGGCGCACCGCAAGAAGCAGGACATCCTCCGCCACAAGCAGGACTTCTATCGGATCCGCCTCGAGCACGAGCTCGCCGCGAACCACGTCATCCACCAGCGCCAGGCGCCTCCGGAGATCCTCGCCGAGGAGCTCTCCGCGTCGCTCGGGGCCATCCAGAGCCTCGACGAGTACCACCTGCGGCAGTGCGCGCGCGTCGAGGCGGAGTACGACGCGGCCGAGCAGCCCTTCCATCGCCCCGCGGTCGCGCGCCATCGCAAGCAGATCGCCGAGACGCTCCGTACCTGCGCCGCGGTCGCGATCGCCGGCGGCCACGTCGCGACGCTGCTCAATCGCCTGCGCCTCTTCGGCATCGCCGAGCTCCTCGACGGGCAGGCAGTGCTCGCGTGGTCGGCGGGCGCGATGGCGGTCTCCGATCGCGTCGTGCTCTTCCACGACTCGCCGCCGCAAGGGCAGGGCGCCTCCGAGGTGCTCGATCGCGGGCTCGCGCTCTGTCCCGGCGTCGTGCCGCTGCCCTCGCCCGAGACGCGTCTTCGTCTCGACGATCCCGAGCGCGTCACGCTGATGGCGCGCCGCTTCGCCCCCGCGCGATGTCTGGCGCTGCCGGCGCGCGCACGGATCACCTGGCGCGATGCGCGCTTCGAGAACCCCTACCAGGTGCTCCGTCTCCGCGAGGACGGCACCCGCGTCCCGGTCCAGTCGACCGACGACATGACGACGCCCGCATCGCCGACCTGACGATCGATCCATGCCCAAGAAGCACCTCGCGATCCACGAGCTCGAGAAGAACCAGCCCGACGGCGCCAAGGTCGACGCCTGGATGGCGGGCCGTCGCTTCCCCGTCGTCGAGGGCCACAGCGCGACCTTCGTGTTCCGCGGCGAGGCCGACGGCGTCACGCTGCGACACTGGATCTACGGGCTCGAGTCGAACTCCTCGCTCGCGCGGATGCCGAACACCGACCTCTGGTATCTGGTGGTCGAGGTCCCGCCGCGCTCGCGCGTCGAGTACAAGTACGAGATCCACCGCCACGGCGGCTCGCACTGGATCGAGGATCCCCTCAATCCCCACCGCGCGCGCGATCCCTTCGGCGCGAACTCGGTGCTGCAGGGCGAGGGCTACGAGGTGCCGGAGTGGACGCGCCCCGATCCGCTCGCCCGCCCCGGCGCGCTCGAGCCGCTCGGGTTCGAGAGCGACGCGCTCGGCGCGGTGCGACACGGGCACATCTACCTACCCGCTCGGTTCCGGCGGACGCGACTGTATCCCTTGCTCGTGGTGCACGACGGGAGCGACTATCTCAACTACGCGTCGATGAAGACGGTGCTCGACAACCTGATCCATCGCCTCGAGATCCCCGACATGATCGTGGTGTTCACCGACTCGCCCGATCGCCTGCGCGAGTACGCGAACGACGAGCGACACGCGAAGTTCCTCACCGAGGAGCTGGTGCCGCACCTGACGAAGCGCCTGCCGCTGCAGGATCGCCCGCAGTCGCGCTGCCTGATGGGCGCGAGCTTCGGCGGGGTCGCGTCGCTCTCGACCGCGTGGCGCTATCCCGGCTACTACGGGCGACTCTTGCTGCAGTCGGGCTCGTTCGCGTTCACCGACATCGGGCGACGCAACCGCCGCGGGCCGCTCTTCGATCGAGTGGTCGAGTTCGTCAACGCGTTCCGCGAGGAGCCGCGCTCGATCAGCGAGCGAGTGTTCCTGTCGTGCGGAGTGTACGAGTCGTTGATCTACGAGAATCGCTCGCTCGTTCCCCTCCTCGACGCCACCGGCATGCAGGTGAAGCTGGTCGAGGCGCGCGACGGGCACAACTGGGAGAACTGGCGCGATCGCCTGCGCGAGGGCCTGAGCTGGCTCTATCCCGGCCCGCTGATGATGATCTACGAGTGAGGGTATCCAGATGGCAGAAGTGACTCGCAACATCGGTCTCTCGCTCGGCGCCGACCTCTGCTGGCCGATCTGTTACGAGCAGATCATGAGCCGGCTCGATCTCAGCATCCCGGTGGGCGGCGACACCGTTCGCTTCCACGTGGAGCGGGTGACGATCGAGCCCTTCGATCTGAAGCAGCCGGTCAAGTACGACGTCGTGATCGACCGACTGACGCACTGGTATCACACCAGTCGAGAGTGGATCAAGAAGGGGGTCATCATGAATGGCCTCTACGTGTTCAACAATCCTTGGTCCGTGCAGTCCATGGAGAAGCACACGTCGTATGCGGCGATGATGCATCTCGGCATGCCCGTCCCCGAGACCTGGATGATCCCGCCGAAGTCGTACGACGCGTCGGCGGATCTCAAGCCGACGCTCAGCCGCTACGCGCGCCTCTTCGACATCACGAAGCTCGGCTCGAAGCTCGGCTATCCGATGTTCATGAAGCCGTACGACGGCGGCGGCTGGCGCGGCGTCACGAAGGTCGACGACGACACGAAGCTGCGCGCCGCCTACGAGGACAGCGGCAAGTCGGTGATGCACGTCCAGGCGGGAGTCGACGGCTTCGACCGCTTCGTGCGCTGCATCGGCTTCGGCCCGCAGACCCACTGCGTCCTCTACGATCCCGACGCCCCGCTGCACGACCGCTACACGATGAAGACCGACTTCATCCCTTCGGCCGAGGAGGTCCACCTCGCGAAGGTCACCAAGACGATCAACTCGTTCTTCGGCTGGGAGTTCAACTCCTGCGAGGCGCTCCGCAAGGGCGGAGTCTGGTACCCGATCGACTACGCCAATCCCTGCCCCGACTCCCAGGTGACGAGCCTGCACTACCACTTCCCGTGGCTGGTGAAGGCCTACGTCAAGTGGAGCGTCTTCTGCGCAGCGACCAAGCGCCCGATGCGCAAGAACCTCGACTGGGAGCCTTTCTACCGCGTCGCCGCGAGCGACCTGCCGTACCTCGAGAAGCTCGACGAGTACGCCCGCATCGCCGACGAGCGCTTCGAGACCGCCCGCTTCGAAGAGTTCTGCGCCCAGCACCTCGGCCACGTCGACGACGTCGTCTGGGAATTCTTCGGCACCCAGCAGGCCAAGGAAGCAGTCCGCCTCAAGGTCGCCGCCCTCTTCCCGCCCCACGAGCTCGACCAGTTCACCGAGCTCTTCTGGAACCGAATCCAGAAGTGGCGCGCCGACCAGCGCGGCTGAGCCAACAGGAGTGCTCGCCGGCGGAGGTCCCGCACGGGAGCGCGCGCCGCGCGCGCGGACGGAAGGGACG
>JALYRN010000844.1 GCA_030855295.1 Myxococcota bacterium
GGGTGAGCGCGCCTCCGCCCGCCCCCGCCGTGAAGAAGAGCGGCGCCACGATGTACGTGGTGATCGCGATCGTGCTCGCGCTCAGCGGCGCGGCGGCCGCATGGTTCGGCGGAGTCATCCCGCATTGATCGGCTCCGCGTCGAGCGGGGCGTCGCGGATCGCGTGGGCGCTCGTGCTCGCCGCGCTTCCGTCGATCGCAGCGTGCGGAGGGCCGCGGACGCGCGTGATCGACGGACACACGATGACGTTCGAGGGCGCGCGCGACGAAGCGAAGCTGTCGGTCGACGGCACGCCGGTGCGTGTGGTCTACGATCGCGTCGCGGGCGCGTATCGCGCGCCGGGCTGCGACTTCGGTCCCGCGGCGACGCTCGAGTCGCTCGCCGAGCAGGTCGCGACGACCTCGCCGGGCACCTGCGAGCCGCTCGATGGTGGTGCGGCGGACGATGCTCCGGCGGACGGAACGAGCGAGGGCGCGCCCCGCGAGTGATCTCGCGTCGCGCTCCCGTCCGGTGCCTTCGGGGCGAGCACTCCTGCATCTCAGCGGATGTCGAAGCGGAGGTTCTCGCCGTGGCTCGAGTCCCACTCGACGCAGCCCCAGCGGTTCGTCACCTGGAACCAGTTTTGCCGGGAATTCATGTCGCCGCGGGTGGCGACCGCGCCGAGCGAAGCGGCCACTCGAGCCGCCACCGTCCCGGCCGCACGACGGCTCGCGCGGTTCGCGTAGGATGAGCGCTCGTCTCGCGTGCTTCGCTCCGACGGAGGTCTCCGTGCGTCTCGGCATCGCTTCGATCGTGTTCTCCTCGTTCGTGCTCGCGCTGACGGCCTGCGACACGCCGCCACCGGTGAGGGGCTGCGCGAGCTCCTCCGACTGCGTCGCGGACCAGGTCTGCGTCGACGGCCGCTGCCGCGTCGCCAGCGACGGAGGAACGGAGCCGAGCTTCGACGGCGGACCGCGGCCGGACGCGCACACCGCGAGCGTCACCGGCATCCACGTCGAGCCTGCGAGCGCGACGGTGACGGCGATCGACGGCGCGATGTCGACCGTCGACTTCGAGCTGATCGCCGACTACGACGACGGCACCACCGCGGCGCTCGCGACCGGCTTCTGGTCGGCGGACGCGCCGCTCGTCGGAGAGATCGATCGCGAGAGCGGCGTCTACGCCGCCGGCGGTGTGATCGCGGGGAGCGCGACGGTCACGGTCGAGGCGCTGGGTCGGATGGCGAGCGCGACCGTCTCGGTGCGCATCGAGCGGAACGTGCTCGCCGAGGGCGCACCGGCCGACGCCGCCGATCGCTTCACCGGCGCGCCCGTGAGCGATCCCGCGCGCGCCGCGGCGCTGCTCTATCCGCTGGAGGGCACGCTCTTCCCCGAGAACGTGTACCCCGCCGACGTGCAGTGGGAGGGCGGCGTCGCGGGCGACCTCTACCGCGTTCGCATGGACGCGGACGGAGTCGCAGTGCGCGCGTACGTCGCGCACGCAGGCGGCGGCTTCGGGTACCACTGGCAGGTCACGCGTGAGGCGTGGCGCGCGATCGCGGAGTCGGCGCCGGAGACGGACGTCACGATCGCGATCGATCGCTGGGAGGCCTCGTCGGGCGCGGTGATCGAGGGCGCGGCGCGCACGGTGCGCTTCGCCGACGCGGTGATCCGCGGGTCGATCTACTACTGGGACCTGGGCGCCGGGCGCATCCTGCGGATCGCGGGCGACGGGACGGGTCGCGAGACGTTCATGCCGAGCCCGCCGCGGCGCCCCAGCGATGGAGCACAGTGCGTCGCGTGCCACGCGATCAGCCGCGATGGACGGCGCATGGCTGCCGGGCTCTGGGATGGCGGTGACTTCGGCGCGATCTTCGATCTGACCGGCGACACGACGGCGGATCCGCCGCCGATGATCGTGACGCCGACGGTGCAGCGCTTCCTGACCGCGAGCTTCAACTCCGACGCGTCGAGGCTGGTCGCGAGCAACGCGAACGAGCTGTTCCTGATGGACGGCGCGACCGGCGCGCGGCTCCCCGCCGGCGGCGCGGGTCTTCCGGCGGCGGCGGCGGCGCACCCGAGCTGGTCGCCCGACGACCAGAGCATCGTGTTCGTATCGAACACCGATGGCGGATGGGCGGTCGACTTCACGCGCGGCGATCTCTCGATCATCGACGCGCTGCCCGGCGATCTCTTCGCGGCGCCGCGGACGATCTTCACCGGCGCGCCGCTCGTCGCTGCGCGCCCGTCGTGGACGCCCGACTCGCATTGGATCGCGTTCCAGCATGGCCAGCACAGCCGCGCGTACCAAGACCTCGGTGCCGGGGGCAGCGTGCTGCGCGAGGCGACGATCCGGATGGTCGGTCGCGACGGGACGGCGGTGTTCGATCTCGAGCGGCTCAACGCCGGCGATCGGCACAGCTTCTATCCGACGTTCTCGCCGTTCACCGAGGGCGGCTACTTCTGGCTCGCGTTCTTCTCGACGCGCGACTACGGCAACGCGCAGGTCGGGACGCGCGGCGCGGCGCGGCGGCAGCTCTGGGTGGCGGCGATCGACGCGACGCCCGCGGTGGGCTCGGACCCGAGCTTCGCGCCGTACTGGCTGCCGCAGCAGGACGTCAGCCAGGAGAACATGGCGGCGTTCTGGACCGAGGAGGCGTGCCGCGCCGACGGGCTGGGCTGCGCGACGAGCGGCGAGTGCTGCGGCGGGTTCTGCCGCGACGCCGGGGACGGGCCGGTGTGCGTGCCGCCGGATCTGGTCGAGTGCTCGCGCGTGGGCGAGGCCTGCCGCGTGGACGCCGACTGCTGCGAGGGCGAGGGGCTGACGTGCATCTCGAACCGCTGCGGCACGCTGGGGTGACGCGGCTCGGTGTCACGCCTGCGGCGGTGTGACATCACACCCCGCGCGAGCGCTCCCTGCCAGGTCAGCGGCGGTCGAAACATCGGCTCGCCCGCACCGGGCGAGCACTCCTGCCGTGGTCAGCGGCAGCGCCGCATCTCGCGATCGACGTCTTCGCGATCGTAGCCTTCGGGCGCGGCAGCGACGTAGGCGCGCCCGAGCGTGCATCCCTCGGAGCCGCCGACCCGTATCGCGAGCCGGCCGAGCGCCTCGGGCGGCACGCGCGTGCCGGCGATCGCGGCGCGGAAGTGCGGCACCGGATCTCCGTTTCGCTCGATCGCGATGTTCGCGAGCACGACGTGAGCCTCGGCGCACTTCGGATCGGCCGCGATCGCCGCCTCGGCGAGCCGTCGCGCTTCGTCGAAGTCGCCGACCTCGAACCGGAGCCGCGCGCGCGCGACCGACACGCGCGCGAAGAACGCGCTCGACGCGCCACGCTGTCGAGCGGCCCGCTCGGCGCCATCGATCGAGCGCGCGGCGCCGCCGAGATCACCACGCCGGATCTCGACGCCGGCGCGGCCGAGCAGCGCCTCGTAGCTGTCGTCGTCGGCGCGCAGCGCGCGCGTGAACGTGGCGCGCGCGTCGCGGTCTTCTTCTGCCTGCGCGAGCAGGTGGCCGAGCGACGCGAGGAGCGCGCCGTCGCGCGGATGCCGCGTCAGGAGCTGCTCGACGGCCG
>JALYRN010000845.1 GCA_030855295.1 Myxococcota bacterium
CGTCGGGCCCTCGCCCCCGCACCACGCCGACGGCGCTGCCGTTCGCGAGGACCACGCGCTCGAGCTCGGCGTCCTCGACCCGAGCGTGCAGCGTCGCGTCCGCGGTGTGCCGGCCCGTGCGCACCGTGATCCGCGTGTCGTCCTCTTCCGTCGCGACGCGGACCTGGACTCGCGTGGGAGGGAGCCCCAGGGAAACGACGCTCTCGAGCGGGAGCGCCTCGGCGGACGCGGTCGCCGAGCAGGCGAGCGCTGCCGTCAGCGCGAGCGCAGCCAGCGCCGGCACGCCGGCTGCGTGCCCGAATGCGGAGAGCCGGCCACGGAAGTTGCGTTGGCCGGCCACTCGAGTGGCCAGGCGATCGTCGTCGCTCACGAATCGTCGAAGCGAATGCACGAAGTTGTTGTGTTGTAGCGACAGAAGGAGTAATCGCGCGTCCGGAACGGTTGCGAAACCGGCCGGTGCGTCGATGCCTACCGCAGACGTTGCGGCCCCTCTTTCGGGGCCGCCACGCGCGCGGCGGCCGGGTCGGGCCCGCGGACGAATCGATCTCCCGCGACCGAGCTTTCCCCCGAACGGCTTCTGCGCGAACGTCGCGCAACTTCTCGGAATCCAAGGGGCTTGCGGTTCGTGCACCTCGATCACCACGCAGTGTCTGCCCGACGACATTCCGCCCGAGCGTAGCTTCATGATCCGACACCCGCGAGCCATGCCGACCCGTCTTCGCCCCGAGGTGAGCCAGTGACCAAGCGTGCACGCAATGGCACGTCCCGTGCAGCCGCAAATGGCACTGGACGCGCGTCGAAGCCGGCGTCTTCGAAGTCCGCCGGGCTCTCGAAGTCGGCGCGGCTGTCCCAGTCCGCGGCAGCATCCAAGTCCGCGGCGGCGTCGAAGTCGGCCGCCGCGTCGAAGTCGACGCCGAAGTCGGCGGCGGCGAAGAGCGCGGTGAAGCCGGCAGCAGCGGTCTCGAAGTCGGTGAAGCCGGCAGCAGCGGTCTCGAAGTCGGTGAAGCCGGCAGCAGCGGTCTCGAAGTCGGTGAAGCCGGCAGCAGCGGTCTCGAAGTCGGTGAAGCCGGCAGCAGCGGTCTCGAAGCCGGTCGCCGCCACGAAGCCGGGGGCCGCGAAGCCGGCAGCGGTGACGAAGCCGGCGGGTGCGTCCAAGCAGGACGGAGCGGCCGCCGCGGTCGTGGCCTCGGCGGCGGCGGGAACCTCGTCGCGCTCGGGAATGACGTCGCGCTCGGGAATGACGAAGGGCAGCAGCAAGTTGGAGCCGACTCGGCGCGCCGGTGCCGAGGGACGCGAAGGGCGGGGGACCGCGGGGGCGGCGGTCGAGGGGGTCGAGACGACCTCTGCAGCGAGCACGAAAACGGGGCGGGAGAGGAGTCGCGACGGTATGGGCAAGGCAGCAACGGCAACGCAGAGCGGCGCAGCGTCCAAGGGCGGCTCTTCGTCCCGGAAGGCTGCGGCGACGGCGGCCCCCGCAGCCCGGGAAGAAGAGACCGAAGAGGTCGAGTCCAAGGAGGACCCCGACTTCGAGGAGCCCTCTTCGGAGCAGCTCGC
This sequence comes from Myxococcota bacterium, assembly GCA_030855295.1. GTDB lineage: Bacteria > Myxococcota_A > Polyangia > Polyangiales > Sandaracinaceae > Sandaracinus. Next base: position 1,555 of record JALYRN010000845.1, read on the forward strand.
CGAGGCCCAGGCCGAGGCCGAGAAGGCGCTCAAGGAGATGGAGCGTCAGGGCGGTGGCGACTCGACGCTGAGCCGCTACTTCCGCGAGATGGCGAGCCACCGCGTGCTCACCCCGCAGGAGGAGATCGAGGCGGCCAAGGAGGTCGAGAAGCTGGAGATCGGCTTCTGGCAGGCGCTGCTCTCGTATCCGCCGGCCGTCGACACCGTCGCGATGACGATCGAGCGCTTCGTCACCGAGCAGCCGCTGCCCGAGCTCGCCACGCTCCGCAAGCTCGGCAAGAGCGTCACCAAGGGCAAGACCCCGGGCAAGCTCTCGAAGAAGGAACAGGACAAGTGGGACGAGACCGCGACCGCGCTCTCGACCACGATGCGTGCGCTCGACTCCGACCGCATCTTCGTCAACGAGTCCGATCGCGCAGTGCACCGCGCCGCCGGTGAGTTCGCCGCCGAGCGCGATCTCGTCGTCGACGGTGTGCAGCTGACGCCGGCCTTCAAGAAGTATCTCACGCGCGTCGAGGAGTCCCGCGAGGCCCAGCAGCAGTCGAAGAACCGCTTCGTCGCCGCGAACCTGCGTCTCGTCGTCTCGATCGCGCGCCGCTACAACCGCGGTCGTCTTCCCCTGATCGACCTGATCCAGGAGGGCAACATCGGCCTGATGAAGGCGGTGGAGCGCTTCGATCACAACCGCGGCTATCGCTTCTCGACGTACGCGTCGTGGTGGATCCGGCACGCGATCTCGCGCGCCCTCGCCGACAAGGGCCGCGCGGTCCGCATCCCGGTCCACATGCTCGACACGTACAACCGCGTCGCGCGCGCCACCCAGGCGATCGCGACGCGGACCGGACAGGAGCCGACGCCGGAGGAGCTCGAGAAGGAGACCGGCATCGCGGCCGAGAAGCTCGAGAAGATCAAGGGCTACTGGGCCGAGACTCCGTTCTCGCTCGACCGTCCCGTCAACGACGAGGACGGCCGCAAGTTCATCGACTTCCTCGAGCAGGAGAACGTCCCGACGCCTTACGAGCAGCTCGTCAGCAAGACCTGGAGCGACGAGGTCCGCCGGCTGCTCGACACGCTGTCGCCGATGGAGGCGCGCATCCTCCGCTGGCGCTTCGGCCTCGACGACGAGGACGAGCTCACGCTCAAGGAGATCGGCGACAAGTACAACCTGTCGCGCGAGCGCATCCGCCAGCTCCAGGAGCAGGCGCTCGCGAAGATCCGTCGGCAGATCAAGGAGTGATCGCCGCGGGATCGCACCGGAGCACGTGAGGCCTCGAGCAGCGATGCTCGGGGCCTCTTCCGTTCCGTCCGGGCCCTCGGCGCGCGTCCAAGAACCCCGCGTTCGCCAGAGAGCGGCAGCCTGCGGGGGGCCCCTGCCAGAAAGCTCAGCGGCCGCGCCAGAGATCCTCGGCGATCGCGCGCGCCACCCCGTCGCACAGCGCTCGGGCCGGTCCGTGTCGGCCCCGCGCGCCGTTGACGAGCACGCTGAACGCCACCGCGCGATCGGCGTCGGGGCCGAGCACGTACCCGCTCAGCGCGATCGCATCGTCGAGCGTCCCGGTCTTCGCGCGCACGATCCGCGGCCGCGGCAGGTCGCGCAGCCGACCCGACAGCGTGCCGTCGACCCCGCCGATCGCGAGGTGCGCCACGTACTCCGGGCGCAGCCCCGGCTGCTGGTACACCCACGCCAGCAGCTGCGCGAGATCTCGCGACGCGATCGCGTTCCCGTCGAAGAGCCCGGAACCATTGACGATTTGCACGCGATCCGGATCGACGCCGGCGTCGCGCAGCACCTCCCGCACGACGGCGACCGAGTCCTCGACGCGCCCCGGGCGATGGCGCTCGGCGCCGAGCACCCGGAACACCATCTCCGCGACGAAGTTGTCGCTCTGCTTGCCCATCGCGCTGATCAGCTCGCCGAGGGGCCTCGAGCTGTGCTGCGCGAGCAGCGCGCCGTCCGCCGGCGCCGCGCCGACGCGCACCCGGTCGCCGCTGCGGAT
>JALYRN010000846.1 GCA_030855295.1 Myxococcota bacterium
TCATCAGGGTGCGCCTTCGCGCGGGCGGACGATCGCATCCGGCGATCGCGGGGGCGTCGCTCCTTCGGGCACGACGGGGCTGCCCTGGCGCGCGCGCTCCTGCACCGGCGCGCGCTGCGGTCGGCTGATCGCCGCGAGACATCGGCGCAGCGCCTCCTGGTCGATGCTGCCGTCGGGGCGCCGCGCCGCCTCGTAGCAGCGTGAGGAATCGGCGGTCGGTCGCGCCCCGATCGGCTCGCGCCGGAGCTGCGATCGGCCGTCGATCGGTCGATCGGCGCGCGGCGATGCACCGAGCTCGGGGCTGGCGAGCGCGCCGCTCCCGAGCAGCTCGTCCCCGAGCTGTCGCGAATCCATCGAGCCGCCGCCGCTCGACGCGCTCGCTCTCATCGGAGGGCCGGGCATGCTCACCCGCGCGCCGCGCATGCGCTCGGTCGGCGCTTCCACCCCGGCCGGCCGCTCGCTCGCTTGCTCGACGCGCACCGCCTCGCCGTCGGCGCGATAGCCCTCGTCGATCGCGAGGAACGCCGTCCACGGCGTGAGCAGGTGGTGGCGCAGACCGAGCTGCGTGACCTCCTCCTGCAGCGTCGCGTTCGGCTGGAGCTCGATCGCCGTCATCAGATCGCCGATCCGCGTGCGCGCCCAGATCGATCCCAGCTCCTCGCGCGCCACGCCGCCGCTCGCGGGGAGCGACACCGTCACGCGCTGCTCGAAGGGCTGCCCTGCGACCCGTCCACGGATCACGAGCTCGCCATCGCCCGCACGCGCATAGCGCGCGTGCACGCGCAGCGGGCGATCCGCGAAGAGGTCCGGCAGCCGCCGCGGGTACGCATCGCTGACGGCGAGCCCGTTCCAGTCGATCGTCACGTCCGTGAGGTACGGCCGCGCGATGCGCGCGTGGAACGCTTCCGCCGCGCGCTCCGGGAGCTCGTCCAGCGTGACGATCTGCACGTCGCCGCGGCCCTCCTCCGCGACGCGCGTCAGGAGGTACCGGTTGACCGCGCTGCCCACGCCGAACGCGAACACGCGCGCGTCGCCGAGGGTCGCGTGCACCGCGCGGAAGACGTCGACCTCGTTGCCGATGTAGCCGTCGGTCAGCAGCATCACGACGCGCATCCGGCCGGCCTCGCCGGCGGGCTCGAGCGCTGCGCGCAGGCCGCTGATCATCTCGGTCGCGCCGAGCGCGCGCAGGTCGCGCACGAACGCCTCCGCGCGCGTGACGTTCTCGGGCGTCGCCGGGAGCGGCGTGTCGCTGAGCGCGCTGACCGCGTCGCTGAAACCGAGGACGCGGAAGGTGTCGCCCTCGCGCATGCCACGCAGTGCGGCGATCATCGCGGCCCGCGCGAGCGCGATCGGTCGGCCGTGCATCGAGCTCGAGGTGTCGATCACGAACACGAGCTCGCGCGCCGTGACCTCGCCCGCCGGCACGTCGAGGCGCGGGTGGATCGAGAGCGCGAGGTGTCCGTCCTCGCCGCCCTCGGGCGCGCTCGCCATCACCGACACCGTCGGCGCTGCGCCCGCGACGTGGAAGCGCACGTCGAGATCGCGATCGGGACGCGCCGCCTCGCGCAGCGTCACACGTGCGCCCCGATCGTTGGTGCGCGCGACCTCGAGCGCGTGGGTCGGTGACGTGATCTCCGAGACCGCGACGCCGAGGTCGGCGTCGATCGTCACCGTGGCGCGATCCGGCCGCTCCCCGGCCGGCGCGAGCACGACCTGGTGCACGGCGTCCGGCGCCGGCGCGCCTGCCTCCGCGACCGGTTGGTAGCGCGGCCCCGCGACCATCGGATAGACGAAGCGATAGCTCCCTTCCTCGTAGGGCAGCGCCTGCGTGTAGCTCATCACCACGCGCACGGTGTCGCCCGGCCGGATGTTCGCGACGCTCTGCCGGAACAGGTTCGGCCGCTCCTGCTCGAGCAAGCTCGCGAGCACACCGCGCCGGCGCGCATCGTCGTACTGCTCGCGTGCCTCGTGACGGCGGCGGATGCTCGCGCGCACCACGCGGTTGCCGGCGTGCAGCGCCATCGCGTCGACGGCCGCGCTCTCCGGCAGCGGGAACAGATAGACCGCCTCCACCGGCCGCGCGTACGGGTTCGCGAACTCCTGCTCGACCGTCACCCGCACCGCGAACCCGCTCACCTGCGCGGACACGCGCGTCGACTGCAGCGGGAACCCCGCGAGCTCGCCCTCGCGCGCCGCGCCCCCGAGCTGCAGCGTGCCCTCGCTCGGCCGCTCGTCCTCCTCGATCGGCGCGATGTCGCCGACGACCGGGCCGCTGTGCTGCGCGTTGCCGCCCCACATGTGCCAGCCGTCGGTCGACGAGTCGCTCACCTCGAGCGCGACGAGCCCGCCGCGCGTCGTCGTCGCGTACACCCAGCCGTGCGCGACGGTCGGCTGCGCCGCGATCGGCTCGCCGACCTGGTAGGCCCAGGCCGTCATGCCAGTGTCGATGTCGAGCCCGTAGAGCACGCCGTCTCGCGTGCCGAACACCAGCTGCGCGCCCGCGATCGCCGGCGAGCTCGCAGGCCGCGTCCGCGTCTCGGCCGTGTACTGCCGCCGCCACAGCAGCGCGCCGCTCTCGGCGTCGCGCGCCTGCACCTCGTTGCCGATCGTCTGGTACGCGCGGCCGTCGATGATCGTCGGCCGCGAGCCCTCGAACGCCCAGCCGGCCTCGACGCCTCCGCTGTCGGGGCGCGGCGGCAGGAACGCCGCGTGCGCGCCCTCGTGCTCACGAATCGTCGCGCCGTCGCTCGTCCCGAGCACGCTCGCGATCTCCAGCGTCTCCTGCGCGCCCTCGGCGCTCCGCCGCCGCTCGCGCCGCGCGACGTGCACGGTGCCCTGGTGCAGCCACGGCGCGCTCGTCGCATCGAGACGACGACGCCAGAGCACGCGGCCGCTCGCCTGATCGAGCCGCCACACCGTGCCCTCCATCGTCGTGAAGTACACGTCGCTGCCGTCGAGCACCGGCGCGTTGAGCACGTCGGCCGGCATCGGCCGGGTCCAGAGGATGCGGCCGGTGTCGAGATCCATCGCCGTGAAGCCGAAGCCGCCGCCGTCGCGGATGTGCCCGCTGAACACGCGCCCGTTCGCCGCGGCGGGCTGACCCATCAGCGGATCGCCGAGCCAGCGCGACCAGCGCTGTCGCCCGGTGCGCACGTCGACCGCGAAGAGCGTGCAGCTCTCGGTGTTGAACAGGACCTTGCCGTCCTCCACGATCGCGGCGGTCGGTCCACCGTCGGGCGCCGCGGCTCGCCAGTCGAGCTCGCCGGTGCGCGCGTCGAACGCGTAGAACGTGTGGCTCGTGAAGCCGCCGCCGACCATGACGCGGCCCTGCGCGTAGACCGGCGTAAGCGGGTTCTGTCGGGACTCCGGCAGCCGTGCGAACCACCCCCGCCGATGTCCGTCGAAGGTGAAGCGCCCGCTCCGGCCGCCGCTCACGCGCGGGATCGGCAGTGGCCGGGGCGCGAAGCGAGCGCTGAGCGGCGTGGTGTCGGCGGGGATCTCGGGCTCGGGAGGTCTCGCCGCAGCGCCCGGCAGATCGCGGGGCGGAGGC
>JALYRN010000847.1 GCA_030855295.1 Myxococcota bacterium
GTGATCGCGCGCGTGCAGCTGGGAGACGGCGCGGGCCGCCCGATGATGCTGACGCCGAGCACCGAGGGGACCGCGATCGAGGTGGTGCGCGGCCGGCTGACGCGCGCCGACGCCGAGGAGCGACAAGGCACCGACGACGCCGTACGCGAGCTGCGCTTCCGCATCCCGATCGTCGCGCGCATGGTGGGCACCGCCGTGGTGCGGGTGCGCGTCGATGGCTTCGCGTGCCGCGAGTCGCGCTGCCACGCGCTGCAGATCGAGGAGAGCGTCGCGATCGAGGTGCTGCCCGCGCGCGCCGACGGCAGCGCGGCGCGCTGACCACGCCGCACGGTGCGCGCCGAGGCTGCTCGCGCCCTATGCGCGGATGCGGGCGTCGTGCGAGAATCGCGCGCGAAATGCCGATGGCGAGAACTGCATGCTCGCGCTGATCCGCCGCCAGACGCGCATGCTCCGGGTGATGGCGTGGACCTCGGGGGTCGTCTCGTGGGCGAGCCTGCTCGAGCGCTTCCGCATCGGGCAGGGCGCGCAGGACGTCGACGGGCTCAACGCCCGCTACAAGATGCACTGGGTCCGCGGCGCGGTGCACATCGTCGGGCTCGACGTGCACGTGGTGCGCGGGATCCCCTCGCCCGACGTCGAGCGCGGGCGGCTGATCATCGCGAACCACCGCACGCCGCTCGACATCCTCGCGCTGCTGTCGCTCTTCGGCGGGTACTTCCTCGCGAACCACCGCGTCGCGCGGGCGCCGGTGGTCGGCCGGGGCGCGCACCGGATCGGCACGGTCTTCGTCGATCGCGAGGATCGGAAGAGCGGGGTCGCGGCGATCCGCACGATGCGCCGCCTGCTCGAGCAGAAGCGCACGATGATCGTCTTCCCCGAGGGCACGACGTTCGAGGGCGATGAGGTGCGGCCCTTCAAGGGCGGCGCGATCACCGCGGCGGGCGGGCTGCCGGTCGACATCGTGCCGGTCGGCATCGTGTACGCGCCCGGGCACGAGCTCGGCTCGGGGCGGATGGGCGATCACGTGCGCTCGTTCCTCGGACGGCGGCGCACGTCGACCTGGGTGGCGATCGGAGATCCGATCCCGGTGCCGCAGGACCGGAAGGGGCTCGACGCGGTGCTGAGAGATCGCGTGCAGGAGCTCGTGGCAGAGGCGCGGCGCGCGTCGATCGCAGCGCTCGGCGCGCGCACCGAGCACGTGCTGAGCGCAGAGGGCACGAACGAGACGGAGACCGGATGAGCGAGCACGAGGGTCTGGAGATGGGCACGGAGCTCGATCACCTGATGCCCAAGATCGGCGAGGCGAGCGCCGACGAGCGCATGCTGCGCGCGAACTGGATCACGAGCCTCGAGCGGTCGCCGAGCGGGTTTCCGCTGCACTCGGCGGAGTTCGTCGCGCGGCAGGGGCGCACCGTGCGCATCATCGACGTGCGCGAGGCCGACGAGCTGACGGGGCCGCTCGGGCACATCCCCGGCGCGGAGTGGATCCCGCGGGACTGCGTGTCCGCGCTCGCCTCGCGGCTCGATCACGACGCGAAGCTGGTTCTGGTCTCGCGCGCCGGGGAGCGCTCGGGGCCGCTGGCACGCGAGCTCGAGCAGAACGGGATGCGCTTCGTCGCGTCGATGATCGGCGGGATGGTGGCGTGGCGCTCGCTCGGGTTCGCGACCGCGCGCGATCACGAGATCCTCGCGCGCCGCGACGCGCTGCGCGAGGAGAGCCCGGTCGCCCCGCAGGAGGGCCCGCTCTCGCTCGAGGCGGTGCGCGAGCACATCGGCGACGTGCGCTCGGTGCGCTGGGCGAAGATGGCGGCGCTGCTGCTGCACGGCCGCGTCTCCTGCGTCGACGGGCGCGACGAGACCGGCGTCATCGGCACGCCGGGCGGCGACTCGGGCGAGATGCTGCTCGCGCTCGCCGCGCTCGAGCGCGTCACCGGTCGGCCCCTCGACGCGAGCACCACCGCGACGCTGCTGCATCGGCGCATGGACACGTTCGGCCGCTTCTACATGCACACCGACACGCACGCGGCGAACGAGCTGATCACGGCGCTGCGGCGCGACGGACGCTTCGACGCGGCGATCGCGGACGTGCGCGAGGCGATGCAGTGGCGTCGGTTCCTGACGAGCCCGCCGGAGGAGCTCCGGGAAAACCTGCTCGAGTACCTGGTGCAGCCCGCGCACGTGGGATGCGGACACCTGAAGCTGATGATGCAGGAGCACGAGAGCTACGGCGCGAGACCGGCGCTCGTGCAGAGCACGCTGCGCGCGTTCCACCGGCTGCGCTGGAACGGCGCGCCCGAGGCAGAGCTCACGCCGCTGCCCGGCGGCCATGGCGAGGGGGCGGTCGTCAACATCCGGATCACGGGCGAGCTGCGCTCGTTCACGCCGATCCCGCTGGTGTCGCCGAAGGGCCACGGCACGCAGATGTTCGTCAACCACCCGCAGGTGAGCGAGCTGCTACGGCGCGAGCTCGCGAGCTTCCTCTGCGCGCAGGACGACGTGATGTCGATCGACGCGAGCAAGTGCGCGCCGCTCTTCGAGGAGATGACGGCGCTCGCAGGCACGCAGCTGGGGCACACGCTCGGACGTCTGGCGAAGGGGCTGCCGATCTACGACGTGACCTTCGCGCCGCGTGGCGAGGTACGCGTCGAGCACGTCGGCGTGGTCGCCTGACGTGACGAGCACGGGGGGCATCGTCGCGGCGCGGCTCGGCGATCTGCAGATCGCGATGCGCGAGGCGCGGATCGAGGGGTGGCTCCTCTACGATCACCGCGGCCAGAACGGGATGGCGGTGCGCGCGCTGGGCCTCGAGGAGGTCGCGCCGATGCGGCGCTTCTTCTTCTGGGTCCCGGCCGACGGCATGCCCGCGCTGATCGCGCACGCGATCGAGATCGAGACGTTCGGGGAGCTCCCCGGCGACGTGCTGCGCTACGACGGCTGGTCGTCGCTGCGCATGCGGCTCGAGCAGACGCTGCCGCGCCGCGGGGCCGTCGCGATGGAGCACCAGGAGATCGGCGGCAACCCCGATCTCTCGCGCGTCGACGCGGGCACGATCGACCTCGTGCGGAGCTACGGGCCGCGCGTGATCTCGAGCGGCGATCTCACGAACGCGTTCCTCGGTCCCTGGAGCGACCAGGACGAGGCGAGCCACGCGCGCGCGCTGGCGAAGGTGATCGAGGCCGAGGGCGAGGTGATCGAGATGCTCGCCTCGCAGCGCACCCCGCTCGAGAGCGAGGTGCGCGACCGAGCGAGCGAGGCGCTGACGTCGCGCGGGCTGGTGCTGGGGCGCCCGCCGATGATCGCGAGCGGCACGCACACGCGCGATCGGCATCATCGCTCGGAGCTCGATCGCGATCGGCGCGTGCTGCCGCGCGACCTGGTGGCGATCGACCTGATCGCGCGCGAGGGCGAGCGCGGCGCGCCGTACGTGCACCGGAGCGCGGTGCTCGCGATCGACGAGGTGTCGGCGGAACAGTCCAGCGCGTTCGCGGCGGCGCGCGAGGCGCGAGACGCGGCGATCACGCTGGTGCGCGAGCGCGCCGAGAGCGGCAC
>JALYRN010000848.1 GCA_030855295.1 Myxococcota bacterium
GGCGCGCGCGCTGCGCGCCGAGCTCGAGCCGCGGATCGGCCGAGTCCTCGTGCAAGTGCGCGGCGCCCGCGAGGACGATCGCATCTCGGTCGACGGGCGCACGCTCGCGCCGAGCGAGCTCACGCAGCCGATCCCGGTCGATCCCGGCACCCGCGTAGTCACGGTCTCGCGCGACGGCGCGGTGATCGATCGCGTCGAGATCGCCGCGCCGGAAGGAGGCGTCACCCACGTCGTGCTGAGCGCGCCTGCGACCACGACGCTCGAGCGCACGAGCGACGCGGTGCCGCTCGCGCTCGCGGTCGATCCCGGCGCCTCCTCGACGCCGGCCGACGATCTCACGTGGCTGTGGGTGCTCGTCGGCGTCGGTGGCGCGGCGGTGATCGCAGGCGTGATCGCGGGCGCAGTGGTCGGGAGCCAGGCTCCGGGACCGAGCCGCGAGGGCGACTTCATGCCCGGCGTGATCCCGATCGAGCTCGGAGGAGGCGGTGCGCCTTGAGGATCGAGCTCCGACGACTGATCTCGATCGTCGCGGTCTCGATCGTCGCGCTCCTCGGCACGCTCGCATGCAGCGGCTCCCCGACCGAGCTGATCGTCGAGGTGTCGACCGATCTCGACGTGCCGTCGGAGCTCGACGCGTTCGTCATCACGCTCGTGCGGCCCGACGGGACCGCGGTCGCCCCCGCGCGCGCCGAGCTCGCGGAGGGCGGACGGACCGTGCGCACGCTGGTGCTGCTGCACCGCGGGGGGGCGCTCGGGCCGATGGCGATCCGCGTCGCCGGTGAGCTGGGCGACGTCGAGGTGCTCGCGACGGAGCGCCGCGCGTCGTTCGTCGCGGGCGCCACCACGGTCTTGCGAGTCGTGCTCTCGCGCATGTGCGTCGGAAGGATGTGCCCCGAGGGACAGACCTGCGGGGACGACGGCGCGTGCCGTCCGATCGACCTCGAGCCGTGCGAGCGCGATCCCGCGTCCTGCGCGTCCGACGCCGGCCCCGCCGACGGTGGCATCGACGGGGACGGCGGCGCGACCGACGATGCAGGAACGTGCATCGCCTCGGACGCGCTCTGCGGCGTGCTCGACGTGCACCTGCCCGGCGATCGGCTCGCGCCCGTACCGTGCCGTGCGCTGCCTTCGGGCGTCGCGATCGAGCACCGCGTCCTCGATCCCAGCGGCGCCGAGCTCACCCGTCTCGATGGCCCGACGCCGCGCTGGGCGCTCGCGGCGAGCGGTGCACACACGCTCGAGGCGACGGCGAGCGGCGCCGCGGGCTCGTGCACCGCGCGGCGAACGTTCGACGTCGCGGCGCTCACGCTCGTGTCGAGCATGGGCCGTCCGGAGGGCGATCCGATCCGGGGCATCGCGGCGCGCGTCGGAATGGCGTTCGTCGCGACCGGTCGCAACCCGTATGCGGTGACCGAGAGCGGCTGGCGCGATCTGACGGTCGACGCCACCGGCGACCCGATCGTGCACTCGGACCTCGCGGCGGTCACGGTGCGCGGCGACGTCGCGCTGTTCGCCCCCGTCGGCAACGACGGCGTGCTGACGCGCGCCGAGGTCGCGTCCGACTTCTCGTCGATCGTGTTCACCGACGTCGCGCTGCCGACCTCGGCGGACTGGTCGGGGCGCGATCTCGCCGTCCCGATCGGCGGTGCCGAGAGCGGTGATCGCGGACCCGTCGCCCTCGCCGCGAAGGACGGTGTGGTCTTGCTCGACGGCGACTTCGGCACGTTCACGCCGAGGCGCATCGGCACCCGCTTCGATCCCACCGCGGCCATCGCGATCGGATCTCGCGACCTCGACGAGGTCGGCGGCGTCTGGGCCATCTCCTCGGATTCACTGTACAATCGAACGATCGCCGGAGCCGGCGCCGAGCTCCGCTCGGGCGGGGCGGTCATGCTCGGGAGCACGATGGCGCAGGCCGTCGCGATCGACGATCGCACCTCGCCTCCCTTCCTGTCGGTGTGCTCGCTCGACCTCGGCCTGCAGGTCTACGCGCTCGAGGGAGCATGGCTGACGGGCAGCGTGCTGCCCGCGCCGCACGCCAGGATCGCGACGGTGTGCCGCGACGTCGTGAACGATCGCGACGGCACGCTCTGGATCGCGACCACGGCCGGCATCCTCCGTGCGGATGGCGACGGAGCGAACCCCATGCGGCTCGAGGCACCGAGCGGCGCGCCGACCGGCAGCATCGATGCGATCGCGATCGCGTGGAGCGCGACCGCGCGCGAGCTCTGGGTGCTGACCTCGGCGCACGACGTCTACCGCGCGGTCGGATCGCCTCCCCTGCCGCCCTGACTACGGCCGCGGCACACGCACCTCGGTCGGCGTCGTGCGGGTGATCCGATCGCCCTGGCCGAGCTGCCCGAGCAGGTTCGCGCCCATGCAGTACGCGCTGCCGCCGGTGCGCACCGCGCACGTGAACGCGTCGCCGGTCTGCACCTGCCGCCAGTCGGTCCTGGTGCCGACGCGCTCGGGCGCGCTCACGTCGGCGCCGGTGCGATCGAGACCGAGCTGGCCTGCGTCGTTCTTGCCCCAGCACCAGAGCGAGCCGTCGCTCTGGATCGCGCACGTGTGCGCGAGCCCGGCGCTCACCTGGGCCCACGTCGAGGCGGTGCCGACGCGGGTCGGGAGCGGCTGCGGGGTCGTGCTGCCGATGCCGAGCTGCGCGTCGACGCTCGAGCCCCAGCAGTAGAGCTCGCCGCCGGCGCGCACGCCGCACGCGTGCGAGTCGCCCCCGGTGATCGCGGTCCAGTCGGTGTCGGCCCCGACCTGCTCGGGCACGTGGATGCGCGTCGTGCTCGGCGTGCCGTTCCCGAGCTGGCCCTGAGTGTTCTCGCCCCAGCACCACAAGCTTCCGCCGGTCTGGATGCCGCACGTGAAGTGATGCCCCGCCGCGACCGCGATCCACGTCGTGCCCATGAGCACCTGCGTCGGCGTGGTGCGGTCGCCGCTGGGGCCGATCCCGAGCTGTCCGTAGTCGGCCTGGCCCATGCACCACAGCGAGCCGTCATCGCGCAGCGCGCACGTGTGATCGCCGCCGTTGCCGCCGACCACCAGCTCCCACGGCCCGACGTCGCCGACGCGCACGGGCACGGCGCGGGACGTGAGGTCACCGCTGCCGAGCTGCCCGTCCATGTTGTCGCCCCAGCACCAGAGCGTGCCGTCCGCGCGGATGCCGCACATGTGCCCGTCGCCGCCGCCGGCGTGTTGCCAGTCGCTGTCGGCGCCGACGCGCACCGGCATCGTCGACTCGGTGTCGGCCCCGAGCGTGCCGACGCCGAGCTGTCCCGAGCCGTTCGCGCCCCAGCACCAGATCGTTCCGTCCGTCGCCACCGCGCAGGCCGACTCCGCCATGATCGCGAGCTCGGCGACCGGCCGCGGACCGACGCATCCCGAGTCGCAGTACGGCGTCGCGCCGCCGCACGGCTCGCACTCGTCGCCGCCGACACCGCACGCGGCGACCGCGGTGCCGACCTCGCAGACGCGGCCGCTCCAACACCCGGCGCAGCACGCGCCGCCCAGACAGCTGCCAGCGCCCTCGGCGCACGCGC
>JALYRN010000849.1 GCA_030855295.1 Myxococcota bacterium
CGCGACGTCTCGTTCAGCAACGGCGGCACCGAGCTCGAGCTCGCGAGAGAGAGCGCGGTGCGGCGCCTCCGCGACGTGGAGGCGATCGTGGTGCTCGACACGCGAGCGTTCGGCGCGGGGCGCGAGGCGCGCGTGCTGGTGACGTGCGCGATGGCGATCCCGATCGCGACGCTCGCGCGCGCCGGGCTGGGGCGCGATCGGCTCGGCGCGGTCGCGCTCGAGGGCAAGCGCGTGGTCGGGACGATCGAGCGCGTGTACGCGAAGCGCGTGATCGCGACGCGCGAGGAGCGGCCCGAGGGAGCGCTCGCACGCGACGCCATCGTCACGCTGCTCGAGCGCGGGAGCCTCTGGAAGAAGACGATCGCGATCACGCGCGAGCGGCTCGAGCGACTGCGGCTCTCGGCAGCGCTCGCGGCGCGAGGTCATCCCGCGGGCGCGCCGAGCGATGCGCCGATCGACACGCTCGGAGCGTGGCTCCGCGCGCGCGTGGAGACGCTCGGCGTCGAGAGCGGAGAGGATCTCGCGCTGCTCTCGGAGGACGACTTCCTGGCGCCCGAGCTCCCCTACGAGCTCCGCGAGGCGCTCGATCGCGAGCTCCCCGCGACCGTGAGCGTCGGCGACGCGACGTACCGCTGCGAGTACGATCTCGATCGCGCGCAGGTGCTGCTGCACATGACGAAAGGCAGCCGCCGCGATCCTCCGCCGCTCGCGTACTTGCCGAAATTCACTGGGTTTCGCGTGTGCGTGGAGACGCCGCGAGGAATGGCGGTGCTCCGCGAGCGCGACCGGCGCTGACTCGAACAGGAGTGCTCGCCCCGGAGCGCGCGGACGGAAGCGCCCGGAGCGGGCGAGCCGATTTCGGAAGCGCTGACGCCCCCTGGTGCGCCGAGCGGCGTTCTGGCAACGTCGCTCGGCGCGCAGTGAGAGCAGAAAGAAAGAGGGTGAGCGGATGGGCCTTTTCGACATGTTCGGCGCAGGGGGCGGGCGGATCGCGATCCAGCCGCAGTCGGCCCACGTCACGGCGGGCGGCGCGATCGCGGGCTCGATCGGCTTCCAAGGGGGCACGCGCGCCCAGCAGATCACGAACATCACCCTGAAGCTGGTGATGGATCAGACGCAGATGGAGATGACGCAGCAGGGCCCGCGGCCGCGCACGCAGACTCGCGACGTGGTGCCCGCGCATCCCGTGGCGGGTGCGTTCACGAGCACGCCCGGGCAGGTGCAGCAGTTCCCGTTCGACCTGCAGCTGCCGCCCGGGCTGCCGAACACCACGCCGAACGCGGTGAAGTATCGGCTCGTCGTGTCCGCGGACATCGACAACGAGGTCGACCCCGGTGCCAACGTCGAGATCCAGGTGGTCGGTGGCTCCCCCGTGATGGGCGCGGGCATGCCGGGCGTGCAGGGCGGGATGCCCGGCATGCAGGGCGCGATCGCCGGGGCGATGGGCGCGGCCGGCATGATGGGCGCCGCGGGCGCGATGATGCCCGGAGAGAGGTCGGGGATGCCGATGCAGCCCGCGATGCCGATGCCGCCCGCGCCTCCGCAGGTCGGCACGCCGGTGCTCGCGCAGTGGCAGGACGGCAACTGGCACCCGGCGATCGTGGTCGCGATGCAGAACGGCATGTACGGCGTCGACTGGACGAACCCCGCGCTCGGCCAGTCGAGCTGGGTGCATCCGCAGCAGCTCCAGCCGCAGCAGCCCGCGATGCCGCCGCCCGGCATGATGGGCGCGCCGGGCATGGCGCCGCAGCCCGGCTTCCAAGGGCACGGGCACGCGAGCGCGCAGCAGCAGGCGATCGCGGCCAAGCAGCAGATGAACCAGCAGCACCAGGCGCACCAGCAGCACGTCGATCCGTACGCCGCGAAGAAGGCCGCGCACGACCCCTACGCCAAGCCCGCCCACGACCCCTACGCCGCGAAGAAGGCCGCGCACGACCCCCACGCCAAGCCCGCGCACGATCCCTACGGCAAAGACCCGCACGCGAAGCACGCGGCGGGCGGCGCGCTCGCGATCGGCACGCCGGTGCTCGCCCAGTCGCACGACGGTCACTGGCACCCGGCGCGCGTCGTCGCGCTGCAGAACGGGATGATCGGTGTCGACTGGGACGACGCGAAGCTGGGCCAGTCGAGCTGGGTGCAGCCGCAGCAGGTGCGCGCGAAATGACGCGCGCTGACTAGGCGCGAGCGCGGCGTCGCCCGCGCAGCGCGACGACCGCGATCACGAGCGCGCCGAGCCCCGGCCCGCTCGCTCCGCTCCCTCCGCCCACGGCGTTGCACCCGCCGCTGACGGTGCCTCGGCCCGGCGCTCCATCCGAGGACGACGGGGGCGCTGCCGCCCCCGGCTCGATCTCGACGGGCGGCAGCGACACCGTCGCGTCGCCGGGATCCGGATCGGGGACCGCGCCCGCGCGCGGTCGCACCACGATGCGCAGCTCGACCTCGGGACCGAACCACTCGATCCCCTCCTCGACGAGCTGGTACGTCTCCACGAGCTCGGTGACCTCCGTCACCTCGGGCGCGATCACGACGAACGAGAACCGCCCCGTCGCGCCCGACGCGTACACCGCGTCGGTCGCGGTCGGACGCCGCGCATCGATCCAGTTGTAGTCCGCGTAGAACGGGCTCTCGCGATCGCGTGGACCGCTGGTGCCGAGCCGCGTCCGCTCGAGGCTCCAGCTCGCCGAGCCGTCGTTCCGGAAGTCGATGCGCACCACGCCGTCGTCGCCCGAGACCATCTCGGTCGGCGCCTCTGCGATCGCGGCGAAGCTCGCCGCGTAGCGCGGCCCCGCGGGCGCACCGGCCTCGCGCACCAGCGTCAGGTAGCGGTTCCAGTCCCATCCCGGACCGGGATCGGTGTGCGACGCGCCGGGCACCTCGACGTGACCGAGGATGTGCTCGCGATCGATCGGGATGTCGTACTTCGCGCAGAGGTGCGCGACGAGCCGCGCGCTCGATCGGTACATCGCGTCCGTGTACCAGCGGCCGGGGTTGTCGATGTAGCCCTCGTGCTCGATCCCGATCGTCCACGGGTTCCAGCCGCCGATGTGATGCGCGGTGTCCGCCTCTTCGACCATCTGCGTGATGTCGCCGTCGGACGAGCGGATCAGATAGTGCGTCGAGGTGTCGTAGGGGTTCGAGGGATCCCGGAACCAGCCGATCGAGCCCGAGTAAGAGCCCTGCATCGTGTGGATGATGATGTGCGTGATCGAGTGGCCGCTGCGCCCCGCGCGCCAGTGCCCGTCACCGGCCTGCACCCAGTGCGCGCCGTCGTACTCGGAGAGGTACGCGCGCGCGACGCCGGCGCCCTCGGGCGCGCTCACCTCGCGCGACGGGAGGAGCACGACCTCTCCGTCGATCGCCTCGGCCTCGAGCCCGACGCGCAGCACGCCGAGCACGTCGTCGGCGTAGCCCGCGCGCGTCTCGGCATCGTGCAGCGCAGCGTAGTCGCCGAGGACCTCACGCCACGCGCCGATGTCGCCGCTCGGCAGCTCGCCGGCGCGGCGCAGCGCGAGCTCGCGCAGCACCACCGCGGTCGCGAGGATGCCGAC
>JALYRN010000003.1:0-12500 GCA_030855295.1 Myxococcota bacterium
GCACGGCGGAGGCGATCGCCGCGTGCGAGGCGAGCCTCGCCGCCCTGCCGGAGGACGAAGCGCACGCGCCGATCCGCGCGCGCGCGATCGAGACCATCGCGTGGGCGCACCTCGAGGACGGCGAGGACGCCGAGGCGCTCCGCGCCGTGAAGCGCATGCCGCCTCGCTTCACGCCGAGTGGCCTCCTGGCGGCGCGGCTCGTGCTCGCCGAGGGGAAGTACGACGAGGGCATGCGCGCGCTCGAGCGTGCGTTCCAGGACACGTCCGGCGATCTCCCCGGGCTCGTGCTCGCGGCGGCGTGCATCGACTCCAACCGCCCCGACCGCGCGGTCTCGATGCTCCGCGGCCTTCGCGGCGCGCGCCTGAGCACGAACGCGCACCTCACGATCTCCGCCGCGCTCTTCTACGCCGAGCACTACGAGGAGTCGCTCGTCGTGTGCGAGCTCGCCTGGAACCGCTTCTCCGACCCCACCCACGCCTACAACGCTGCGTGCGCGTGCGCGAAGCTCGGCCGCGTCGACGCCGGCCTCGCATGGGTGACGAAGGCCGTCGCCGCCGCGGGGTTCCGCGATCTCGACAAGCTCGAGACCGACGACGATCTCGCGCCGCTCCGCGACGATCCGCGCTGGCGCGAGATCGTTCCCGGCCCCGTCAGCGAGCCGCGTCCGAGCTGATCTTCTTCAGCCGCGCGAGCGCGATCACCGCCTTGGGCAGGTTCCCGCTCAGCAGGCCGTGGAACGCATCGCGCATCGACGGGTACTTGCGCGCGTAGGGGAACCAGAACGGCTCGCTCCCGGCGCGCCCCTTGTCCACCATGATCGCCTTCTGGTGCGTGAACGCGAGCAGCCCCTCGGGCCCGTGATAGCGCCCGAACCCGCTCGACTTCACCCCGCCGAACGGCAGGGTCGGGTTGCCGACGCTGACGACCACGTCGTTGACCGTCACCTGCCCGCACTCCATGCGCGACGCGATCGCGAGCCCCTTGCCGGTGTCCTTCGTCCACACGCTGCCGACGAGCCCGTACTCGTGCTCGTTGGCCATGCGGATCGCGTCCTCGACGTCGCGCACGCGGATGACCGGCAGCACCGGACCGAACGTCTCCTCCGAGTAGATCAGCATGTCGGGCCGCACCTCGGTGATCAGCGTCGGCGCGAAGAACTGTCCCGCGCGCTTCACCCGCTCGCCGCCGAAGAGCAGCCGCGCGCCCTTCGCGACCGCGTCCTTCACGTGGCGCTCGACCGTCTCGAGCTGCTTCGGGAACGTCATCGGCCCCATGTCCGCGTGCTCGTCGGGGCCGCCGACCTTCACCTTCGCGATCTCCTTCTGCAGGAGCGCGACGAAGCGATCGTGCACCGGCGCCTCGACCAGGATGCGCTCGACCGAGGTGCACATCTGACCGCAGTTGACGAGCCCACCCCAGACCGCCGCGCGCGCCGCGCGCTCGAGGTTCGCGTCGGCGCAGACGATCATCGCGTCCTTGCCGCCGAGCTCGAGCTCCACCGGGATCGGCCGCTTCGCCGCCGCCGCCATCACCTTGCGCCCGGTCGCGACCGAGCCGGTGAAGAAGATCTTGTCGATCTCCGCCTCGCACAGCGCCGCGCCGGTCGACCCGTCGCCCTGCACGACCTCGATCACGCCGCTCGGGATCCCGATGCGACGGAAGATCTCCGCCATGATCTCGCCGGTGATCGGCGTGATCTCGCTGGGCTTGAGCACGACCGTGTTGCCCGCGATCAGCGCGGAGATCACCGGCACCATCGAGAGCTGGAAAGGGAAGTTCCAGGGCGCGATGATCCCGACGACGCCCACCGGGAAGTGCTCGATGTAGCTGGTCTTGCCGGGGAACAGGATCGGCGTCGCGACCTTCTTGCGCGCGAGCACCTTCGGCGCGGTCTTGCGGTAGTAGTCGATGAAGAGCGGCACGCTCATCAGCTCGGTCAGCAGCGAGTCGACCAGCGGCTTGCCGGTGTCCTCGCTGATGCGGCGCGCGTACTCCTCGCCGTGCGTGCGCACGACCTCCTTGATGCGCTCGATGATCTTCAGCCGCGCCTCGACCGGCGTCTCGCGCCAGCTCGCGTGCGCCGCGCGCGCTCTCGAGACCGCAGCGATCACGCCTTCGCGCGACGTGATCGGGAACTCGCCGAGGTGCTCGCCCGTGACCGGGCTGCGCTTCTCGATGATGCCGTCCTGATAGGCGCCGACCGACTGTCCGTTGGCGTGCCCGTTCGTCGTGCGCGTGATCTCCATCGCGCGATGATGACGCGCGCGTCCCCGTGCGCCAATCCCCCGCCGCGGGCAACGGAGATCAATGTTCGACGAGCAGATCGACGATCACCACGTGCGCGTCGGCGTCCTGCAGCGCTCCTGCGAGCGCGTGCGAGTACGCGATCCCCGGACGCAGCGTGATCCCGCCGATCGCGGCGTGCGCGCGGGTGCCGATCACGATCGCCGTCATCGATGCGGGCGTGCCGCCGACCGGCTGCCCCACGGCCCACTGGTGATGCGTCAGGTCGAGCGCGATCGACCACTCCGGCAGCACGAAGTACCCGAGGTGCAGCGCGCCCTGCACCGCGACCGCCCCTTCGTCTCTGCTCCCCGAGACGCGGATCAGCGGTTCGATCCCGAGCTCGAGCTGCGCGACCACGCCGCCGTACACCCAGCCCACCGACACCGCCGCCGCGAATCCGAGCTCGTTCGTCGCGAAGAGCGGCGCGTCGATCCCGAAGCGCGCGCGCTGTCCTCCATCCGCGCCCGCCGCTCGTGCGAGGGCGCGTCGGATCCCTGCGCCGAGCCGGTCGGCAAGAACACCGAGAGGTGACCCGCGACCCGCACCGCCGGCGACAGCCGCTCGATCAGCGTCGCGCCCACCTCGACGTTCGCCGCGAGCGCCCCCTCGCTCCCGCGCGGCTCCTGCGAGAACGCCCACCCCCCGCGCGCGTGCAGCACCAGGGACTCGAGCGGCACCACGCCGACGCCGAACAGCTGCGCCATGGCGTACCCGCGCCGCGACGGGTCGCGATCCGAGTAGGTCGCGAGCGACGTGTCGATCCGCGCGTACCCGCGCGGCTCGATCGATCGCGCCCGGAACGCCCAGTCGTACGGCGCTGTCGTGCCGGCGTCGTCGCCCGTCCCGACCTCCACCTGCGCTCCCGCCGTCGACGCGAAGAGCGCCGTGGGCACCATCGTCGCCAGCATGGTCGCGAGCACGATCGAGATCCGCATCTGCCCTCCGCGCGCGAGCGTACTTCGTCCGCCACGCGGGCGTCGCGTGCGGCGCGCTCCTTGGCTCTCCGCGCCTCGCGCCCTACAGTGCCTCGCCTATGAGCCAGCGCTATCAGGCCCCGTTCGGGCCCTCCGGCCCCTCGCCGATCGACGCGCGCATCGCCGAGAAGCTCCTCTCGGTCGCGCTCTCGCAGGGCGGCGACTACGCAGACCTCTTCTTCGAGTACGAGGTCAGCGGCAGCTACGGCTTCGAGGAGGGCATCCTCAAGAGCGCCGGCCGCGGCGTCTCGATGGGGCTCGGCGTGCGCGTCCGCAAGGGCGACGCGACCGGCTACGCCTACTGCGAAGACCTCGAGATGGACGCGATGGAGCGCGCCGCGCGCACCGCCGCCCAGATCGCGAGCGCGGGCGGGAAGGACCCGGTCGGCCTCGCGCCCCTCTCGACGCCCTCGCGCTACCACGTCGAGCTCTCGTCCCTCGACGTCGCCGGCGAGCAGAAGCGCGATCTGTTGCGCCGCGCCGACGAGGCCGCGCGCGCCGCGGACCCCCGCGTCAAGCGCGTCGAGGCGTCGCTCGCCGAGCAGACCCGCGAGATCCTGATCGCGACCAGCGACGGCACGATGGTGCACGACCGTCAGCCCCTCGTGCGCTTCGGCCTCCGCGTGATCGCGGAGGAGAACGGCAAGCGCCAGTCCGGCAGCTCCGGCGGCGGCGGCCGCATGGGCCTCGAGTACTTCGATCGCCGCAGCCCCGAGTGGCACGCCGGTGAGGCCGTGCGCCAGGCGATCACGATGCTCGACGCGCGCGAAGCGCCCGCCGGCGAGATGGAGGTGGTGCTCGCCCCCGGCGACAGCGGCATCCTCCTGCACGAGGCGGTAGGCCACGGCCTCGAGGCCGACTTCAACCGCAAGAAGACGAGCAACTACACCGATCAGATCGGGCAGCGCGTCGCGAGCGAGCTCTGCACCGTCGTCGACGACGCGACGATCGCGAGCTCGCGCGGCTCGGTCAACGTCGACGACGAGGGCAACGTGCCGACCAGCACGGTGCTGATCGAGCACGGCATCCTGCGCGGCTACATGCAGGACCGTCAGTCGTCGGAGTTCTTCGGCGGCACCCCGACCGGCAACGGACGGCGCGAGTCCTTCAAGTCGCACCCGATGCCGCGCATGACCAACACGATGCTGATGGCCGGTCCCCACGATCCCGAAGAGATCGTGAAGAGCGTCAAGCGCGGCGTCTTCGCGCGGAAGTTCGGCGGCGGGCAGGTCGACATCTCGAACGGCGACTTCGTGTTCTCGCTCACCGAGGGCTATCTCATCGAAGACGGCAAGATCACCGCGCCCCTCAAGGGCGTGAACCTGATCGGCAACGGCCCCGACGTGATGCGCAAGGTCGTGATGCTCGGCACCGACGTCGAGCTCTCCGACGGCATCTGGACGTGCGGCAAGGAAGGCCAGTCGGTCCCCGTCGGCGTCGCATGCCCCACCGTGAAGATCTCCGCGCTGACCGTCGGCGGAACGCAGGTAGGCTGAGCGATGACGAGCAACCGCGAGAGCTGGGAAGACACGCAGGGTCGGCTGATTGCGCTCGGAGAGCGCATCGTCGAGACGGCGCGCAAGAGCGGCGCCGACGTCGCCGAGGCCGTCATCGGCGAGGGCTCGCACCTCTCTGCCAAGGTGCGCATGCGCGAGCCCGAGCTGGTCGAGGAGGCCGGCTCGCGCTCGGTCGGCCTGCGCGTGATGGTCGGCAAGCAGGTGGCGGTCTCGACCACCAGCGATCTCACCGATCGCGGCATCGCGCGCTTCGTCGAGGACGCGATCGAGCTCGCGCGTCTCTCGCAGCCCGATCCCTCCTCCGGCCCGCCCGACTCGACGCTCCTGTCGACGCGCGAGCAGCACGTCGAGCTCGATCTCCACGACGATCGCGTCGACGGCATCGACGCGGCGGCCGCGCTCCGCCATGCGAAGACCGCCGAGGCGGCCGCGCTCGACTTCGATCCGCGCATCACCAACTCCGAGGGCGCGAGCTTCGGGCGCGCCAGCGGCGCCCGCGCGATCGTGACCAGCGGCGGCTTCCGCGGCGTCTCGCGCGGCACGTACGCGTCCCTCTCGGTCAACCCCGTCGTCGACGACACCACGACCACCGAGGGCTCCGCCGGAAAGAAGCGCAGCGGCTACTACTGGACAGCGAAGCGCCACTACGCCGGCCTCGACAGCGACGAGTCGGTCGGCCGCGAGGCCGCGCGCCGCACGCTCGCGAAGATCGGCGCGCGCAAGGTCGACACCCAGGAGTGCCCGGTCGTCTTCGATCCCGACGTCGCGCGCTCGATCCTCGGCCTGATCGCGAGCTGCATCAACGGTGGCGCGATCTGGCGGCGCTCGAGCTACCTGCTCGATCGCGTCGGCACCCAGGTCGCGAGCGACCTCGTCACGGTGATCGACGATCCGCTGCTCCCGCAGGGCCCCGGCTCTCGTCCGTACGACGGCGAAGGACTGCTCTCGCGCCGCAACGTGATCATCGAGAAGGGCAAGCTGCAGAGCTACCTCCTCGACACCTACAGCGCGCGCAAGCTCGGCCTCCAGAGCACCGCGAGCGCATCGCGCGGCGGCTCGGGCGGCGTCGCGCCCGGCACCACGAACTTCATCCTGCAGCCCGGCACCACCAGCGCTGCGGACATCGTGAAGGCGACCAAGCGCGGCCTCTACGTCACCGAGATGATGGGCTTCGGCTTCAACGCCGTCACCGGCGACTTCAGCCGCGGCGCGGCCGGCTTCTGGATCGAGAACGGCGAGAAGACATTTCCGGTCGGCGAGGTCACCATCTCGCTCGATCTCGATCAGATGCTCCAGCGCATCGACATGGTCGGCAGCGACCTCGATCTGCGCACCTCGGTCGCCAGCCCCACCTTCCGCATCAGCGCGATGACGCTCGCCGGCCGCTGAGCGGGCGCTCGCGCACCTGGGCGCCTCTGGTTCGATGCTCTTGTCGATGCAGCCGCTGATCCTGCTGCTCGTGCTCGCGGGCGCCGGCGCCATCGGCCTCGGAAGCTGGTTCTTCTCCCCGCGTCAGCGGTCGCTGCGCGCGATCCGCAGCGTTCCACGGGTGCCGATCGCGGAGGCCGTCGAGGGCTCGATCGTACGCATCGTCGGCCATCTCCGGCCGCACTCGCCCTTGCTCGCCGCGCCGATCAGCGGTCGCTCCTGCGCCCAATTCGATCTCCTGATCGAAGAGCACGTGAACCGGGGAAAATCGCACCACCGGAAGACGCTCGTGCACGAGACCGCGTCGTGCGATTTCCTCGTCGAGGACGAGACCGGCCGCGCCCTCGTCGAGACCGCGCACCTCGAGGCCGTCGTGGTCTTCGATCACCACCAGCGCTCGGGGTTCCTGAGCGACCCGACGCCCGAGCTCGAGTCGATCCTCACGCGCCACGGCCACTCGAGCACGACCCTCTTCGGCCTCAACCGCACGATCACCTACCGCGAGGGCGTCCTCGAGCCCGGCGAGCTCGTCGCCGTGCTCGGCCGAGCCCGCTGGGAGGACGACCCCGAGCCCGGCGCGATCGACGCCCAGCGCGGCGGCTACCGCGACTCGAGCCGCCGCCGCCGCCTCGTCCTCGAGCGCGGCGAGCTCGGCCCGGTGCGCGCCAGCGACGACCCCTCCGCCCTCGACTGACGTCGGTCGCGAAGCCGGTCTCCGACTCGGCCGGCACTCCTGTGAGTCTATCGCGGCGGCCGCCGCGAGCGCCCGCGCTGCGCCCGCGACTCGTCCGCCGCCTCGACGCCGAGCACGCGCGCGAGCGCCTCCTGCGTCGCCTCGGGATCCGACAGATCGACACCCGCCTCGCGCAGCTGGACGATCACCTTCTTCTGCTCCGACCACCTCGCCGGATCCATCGCGCCCTCGATCATCATCTCCCGCTCGCGCGCGATCGACGCGCCCACCCGCTGCTCGCCCTCGAGCCCGGCGCGCGCATCGATCCACGCACCGAGCGCATCGAGCACGCCGCCGATCTCGGCACGCACCAGCGGCAGGTCCGCCGTGATCAGCTCGACGTGCTGCTGCAGGTCCTCGATCCCCCACTGCGCCGGCGTCCGGCCGTGCGCGTCGCTCCGGCTGCAGAAGAAGTGAATCTGCCGCCGCTCGAGCTCGCCGATCGACTCTCCGCGCGAAGGCACGAACGACTCCACCTCCGCGATCCACGGATGCGGCGGAGGCGACCACGCGCCGTCCGGCGCTTCCTCGCCGTCGCCTGCATCCGCGAGCACCGCGTCGTCGTCCTCGTCGTCCTCTTCGTCGAGCGGTCCCTCGACCAGCACCCGCGCGCCGCTCGCGGTCACGACCTCCGCCTCGAGCCAGCCCTCTTCCTGCTCGCGCGCCGCGAGCTCCGTCAGCGCGCTGCAGAGCGCGGTCGCGAGCTCGTAGTCCTTCGCGCTCGGCGGCACCATCCCGCTCCCGCGCACCGAGCGCGTCAGCGTCGGCACCGCATCGCCGTCCGCGATCGACAGTCCGTGCTCGCCCAGGAACGCATCGAGCTTCGCTCCCATCTCCTCGGCGCGCTCGAACCGCATCGCGATCACGTTCGCGCCATCGCCGCCCCCCGGCTCCACCAGCGCACCGAGCGCCGCCAGGTCTTCCTCGGCGAACACGAACATCCAGCCGCCCCCGGATTCCTCACCGTTCTCGCGCGCGCCTTCGTCCGCATCCGCATCCCCGCCCATCAGGAACACGCCGCCTTCTTCCACTCCGAGCCCCTCGGAGCGCACCCCGAACGCCGCGCCCGGCTCGAACAGCCACCACGGCTCCGCCTCCCAGAGCCGCGCCGCCGCCTCGAAGAACGCGCGCACGTGCTCGACCTCGACGCCCTCGCCGCCGAGCAGCTCACCCATCGGCCCCGCCTCGATCGTCTCGGCGAGCGTGCGCAGCGCCTCCTCGAGCACCGGCGATCGCCCGACCACGATCTCCTCCCGAACGCCGGCCGCCCGCAGCGCCTTCGCGACCGCTCCGTCGAGCACCACGATCTTCCGCGGCCTGCCGATCTGCGCCCGCGCCCCCTCGAGCAGCGCCGCGATCCCGCTCTTCTGATCGTCCTTCGCGAACGCGCTCGTCTCGATCAGCTCGTTCTCTTCGTCGACGAGCACCGCGCAGAGCTCCGCGCCCGCCGCGCCCTCCGCCTCGACCCATCCGAAGCTCCACACTCCCGCCTTCGCCATCCACCTCTCCTCGCGTGCGGCGCGAGCATGCCATACGGTGCACGTTCCGATGCCGGGCTCCTCACGCCCCGACAAGCGCCTCCTCAAGCTCCTCCCCGTCGAGCGCTGGCCGACCGCGGACGAGGTCGCGCGCTCGCGCTGGTTCTCGCCGATCCGCATCGGCCCGATCGACGCGCACGAGCGCACGTGGATCCCCGCGATGGTCCCGTGGCGCGCCACCGCGGACGGCTTCGTCACCGACGACGTGGTCGGCTGGTATCGCCGCTTCGCCGAGGCGGCGCCCGGCGTGATCGTCGTCGAGGCCACCGGCATCCGCGACGTGCCGAGCGGCCCTCTCCTGCGTGCCGGCCACGATCGCTTCGTCCCCGGCCTCCGTCGCCTCGCCGACGCCGTGCGCGAGGCCTCCTCCGGCCGCACGCGCCTCTTCATCCAGCTGATCGACTTCCTGTCGATCAAGCGCCGCCCCCCGCGCGAGAAATTCCTCGAGCGCTTCCTCGTCATCGACGACGCCCTCCGCGCCCGCCTCCCCGACGCCGTCCGCGACGCGTCCGAGCCCGACGTCCGAGCGTTCCTCCTGGCGCAGCCCGACGACGACGCCGACGCGACCCTCCGCACCATCCTCTCCGCGCGCGACTTCGACGCGATGACGCGCGGCCACCGCGAGCGCGTCACCGACGTGCACCTCCCCCACGTCCGCGATCTCCCCCAGACGCTCCCGCCGCTCTTCGCCGCCGCCGCGCGCCGCGCCCGCGACGCCGGGTTCGACGGCGTCGAGCTCCACTACGCGCACGCCTACACGATGGCGTCCCTCCTCTCGCGCCTGAACGACCGTCCCGACGGCTACGGCGGCCCCCGCGAGCACCGCGTCCGCCTCCCCCTCGAGGTCTACGCCGCCGTGCGCCGCGAGGTCGGCGACGACTACGCGCTCGGCTGCCGCTTCCTCGGCGACGATGTCGTCGAGGGCGGCTCCCGCATCGACGACGCCTGCTTCTTCGCCACCGAATTCGCCCGCGCCGGCATGGACTTCCTCAGCGTCAGCAAGGGCGGCCGCTTCGAGGATGCCAAGCAGCCGAAGGTCGGCGAGGCCGCTTACCCGTACACCGGCCCGAGCGGTCACGAGTGCATGCCCACCGTGCACATCGCTTCGCCGGGCCCGTTCTCGCGCAACGTCCCGCTCGCCGCCGCGATCCGCCGCGCCGTACGCGAGGCCGGACACACCACCCCCGTCGTCGCCGCGGGCGGCATCGCGACCTTCGAGCAAGCCGAGTCGATCCTCGCGCGTGGCGACGCCGACGTCGTCGCGACCGCGCGCACCGCGCTCGCCGATCCCGACTTCTTCGAGAAGCTCCGCCGCGGCCGCGGCGACGTCATCCGCCGCTGCCTCTTCACCAACTACTGCGAGGCCCTCGACCAAGCGCACAAAGAGGTCACCTGCCAGCGCTGGGACCGCGAGCTCCTCCCCACCGAAGAGCCCGCATCGATCCCGCGCAGCGCCGACGGCAAGCGCCGCCTCCTCGCGCCTCCGTGGCGCGGCCGCTGATCAGCGCAGCGCGTCCCCGCCGAGCTGCGCACGCTCGAGCCCGATCACTGCAGCGGATCGATCGGCTCCTCGCCCCCCTCGATCCCCGGCCCGTCGGGCCTGCGCTGTCGCCGAGCCGACTGCTGCTGCCGCACGTACTGCACCATCACGTCGACGTACGAGTCGAACCCCGGGCACTTGATCCCCTTCGGATCGAGGATCTCCCGCGCCCCGCGATCGTCGTACACGACCTCCGTCGCGAGCTGCTCGAGGAACGCCCGCGGCACGTGCGCGAACCGCTCCAGCCCCGGCGTCCGCAGCAGCGCCGTCGCCAGGTTCGTCGGCAGGAACCCTCGCGGCAGCGGCCGCCCCGCTGCCTGCGCGATCAGCTCGAACACCCGCCGCGCCGACTGCGGCGTCGCGTCCACCAGATGAAAGCTACGCCCGACGCTCCGCGCGTCGTCCGAGATCGCCCACCCCGCGTCCACCACGTAGTCGATCGGCACCAGGTTCAGCGGCACGTCCCCGCGCCCCGGCAGCGGGACCCGCAGATCCACCGGCGAGCTCAGCATCAGCAGCACCAGCAGGTACGGTCCCTCGAAGCGATCGATTTCCCCCGTCGACGAGTCGCCCACCAGGATCGCCGGCCGCAAGATCGTCGTCCGCAGCCCCCGCTCCATCGCGCGCCGCACCAGCAGCTCGCCCTTGAACCGCGTCTCCTCCACGACGTTCCGGAACCCGTCCGGCGCCGACAGCTCGTCCTCGCGCACGTACCCGCGCCGTCCTCCGCTCACGAGCGCGCTCGACCAGTGCACCAGCCGCTCGAGCTGCTTCGCCTCCCCCGCGAGCTCGAGCACCTCGCGCGTCCCGTCGACGTTCACCCGCTGCGCGACGTCGCGCGCCACCCCGAGATACGTCGCCGACGCGCAGTGATGGATCACCCGCACCTCGCCCGCGATCGCGCGGAACTCCTTGCCCGCGAGCCCCAGATCCATCGCCGCGACGTCGCCCTCGATCAGCTCGACGCGCCGCCGATCGCGCTCCGGCAGCAGCGCGATCACCTGCTGCGCGCGCTCGAGGAACTTCTCCTGCACCACGCAGCGCACCACCGCGTCCGGCTCCTCCGCCAAGATCTTCCGCACCATCCGCGTGGCGAGAAAGCTCGTCGGGAACCCCGTCACCAACGTCATCCGACTCATGCGCCCGCCCCCCCGAATCGCGCCGTCAGCAATGCATGCACCTCTTCGGTGCGCGCCCTCAGCGCCGCCTCGTCCGCGTCGTTCCAGATCACGTGATCGGCGACCTCGATCTTCTGCGCGAGCGGCAGCTGTGCCGCGATCCGCGCGCGCGCCTCGTCCTCCGTGAGCCCATCCCGCTCGACGACGCGCCGCACCTGCGTCTCCTCGCGCGCCGCCACCACGACCAGCGCCTGCATCATCCGGTGCGAGCCGTTCTCCACCAGCAGCGCGGCCTCGTAGATCCCGTACGCGTCCCCCCGCGCCGCGATCCCCGCGAGCTCCGCCATGCTCCGCTCTCCGATCCGCGGATGCGTGATCGACTCGAGCTTCTTCCGCTTCACGTCGTCCGCGAACACGATCGCCCCGAGCTTCTTGCGATCGAGCGATCCGTCCGCCGCGAGCACGCCTTCACCGAATTCGCGCACCACCTCGGCGAGCCCCTCGCTCCCCTTCGCGACCACCTCGCGCGCGACCAGATCGGCGTCCACCACGTGCACCCCGAGCTCGCGGAAGATCCGCCCCACCGTGCTCTTCCCCGACGCGATCCCCCCGGTCAGCCCCACGATCGCCGTCATCGCGTTCCGCTCTACCCTCGGCGCCCTTCCTTCCGCAAGCCGCCCGACGTAGCTTTCGCCGCCGATGCGAGCGGTCGTCCAGCGCGTCTCTCGCGCCGAGGTCGAGGTCGAAGGAGCGATCGTCGGCTCGATCGCGCGCGGCCTGCTGGTGTACCTCGGCGCAGGGAAGGGCGACGCCGATGCCGACGTCGAGTACATCGCCTCGAAGCTCGCCGGCCTCCGCGTCTTCGAGGACGAAGCCGGCAAGATGTCGCTCTCGGTCGTCGACGTCGGCGGCGCGATCCTGGTCGTCTCGCAGTTCACGCTCTTCGGCGACGTCCGCCGCGGTCGCCGCCCCTCCTTCGACGACGCCGCGCCCCCCGCCGACGCGCTGCTCCGCTACGAGGAGCTCGTCGCGCGCCTGCGTGCGCTCGCCATACCCGTCGAGACCGGCCGCTTCCGCGCGCACATGAGCGTCCGCCCCGACGTCGACGGCCCCGTCACGATCCTGATCGACAGCCGGAAGCTCTTCTGAGCGCGTTGACCGCCGCCGCGCGCCTGGCGCACGCTGCCGCGCGATGACCTCGCCGCGTTACGAGATCCGCGCCGCCACCCGCGCCGACAAGGACGAGATCCTCGAGCTCGCGCGCTTCCTCGACTCGGTCAACCTACCGAACCACGAGCCCACGATCCTCGAGATCCTCGAGCACAGCGAGCAGTCCTTCTCGGGCGAGATCGGCGATCCGCGCCG
>JALYRN010000003.1:17500-34397 GCA_030855295.1 Myxococcota bacterium
ATAAACAGAGTGAGAAACTCTGTCGCCGTAAGCCCAAGGTTTCCTGGGGAAGGATAATCCTCCCATGGGTTAGTCGGACCCTAAGCCGAGGCCGAAAGGCGTAGGTGATGGGAAGCAGGTTAATATTCCTGCACCAATAGAGATGGCGTTGAAGTGAGCAGGGACGGAGAAGGATATGCCGAGCCGCCCGTTTGGTCGTGGTGGTTCAAGCAGGTAGGAGGATCTCGTAGGAGGCAACAGCCACAAACGCGAGGTCAACTCCGAGACGTGATGAGGTGAGCCTTCGGGCTCAGAACTCGGTGATTCCATGCTCCCGAGAAAAGCTGCGCACAGAGCCCCTCTATTGTCCGTACCGCAAACCGACTCAGGTGGGCGGGGTGAGTATCCCAAGGCGCGTGAGAGAATGCTGGCTAAGGAACTCGGCAAAATAGCACCGTAACTTCGGGAGAAGGTGTGCCCGCGGTGGTGAGAGGACTTGCTCCTCGAGCTGCTACGGGTCGCAGTGAAGCGGGGGTTGCGACTGTTTACTAAAAACACAGGACTCTGCGAACTCGTAAGAGGACGTATAGGGTCTGACGCCTGCCCGGTGCTGGAAGGTTAAGGGGAGGAGTTAGCCGTAAGGCGAAGCTCCGAACCGAAGCCCCAGTAAACGGCGGCCGTAACTATAACGGTCCTAAGGTAGCGAAATTCCTTGTCGGGTAAGTTCCGACCTGCACGAATGGCGTAACGACATCCCCACTGTCTCGGCCAGCAACTCAGCGAAATTGTATCGGGGGTGAAGATACCCTCTACCCGCGGCAAGACGGAAAGACCCCATGAACCTTTACTGCAACTTGACAGTGAGGCTCGGGACAGTCTGCGTAGGATAGGTGGGAGACTTTGAAGTCGGGGTTCTGGCCTCGATGGAGTCACCGTTGAAATACCACCCTGGCTGTTCTGGGCTTCTAACCGACATCCGTCATCCGGATGCGGGACACTGTCTGGTGGGCAGTTTGACTGGGGCGGTCGCCTCCCAAAAAGTAACGGAGGCGCGCGAAGGTACCCTCAGGCTGATTGGAAACCAGCCGTAGAGTGCAAACGCACAAGGGTGCTTAACTGTGAGAGGGACACCTCGAACAGGTGCGAAAGCAGGCGTTAGTGATCCGGTGGTCCCGCATGGAAGGGCCATCGCTCATCGGACAAAAGGTACTCTGGGGATAACAGGCTGATTGCGCCTGAGAGTTCATATCGGCGGCGCAGTTTGGCACCTCGATGTCGGCTCATCGCATCCTGGGGCTGGAGCAGGTCCCAAGGGTTTGGCTGTTCGCCAATTAAAGCGGTACGCGAGCTGGGTTTAGAACGTCGTGAGACAGTTCGGTCCCTATCTGCCGTGGGCGTAGGATACTTGAGAGGAGCTGTTCATAGTACGAGAGGACCTGAACGGACGTACCTCTAGTGTACCGGTTGTCACGCCAGTGGCATAGCCGGGTAGCCATGTACGGAACGGATAACCGCTGAAAGCATCTAAGCGGGAAGCCGGCCTCAAGACCAGGTATCCCGGGACGCAAGTCCCCTGAAGGCCCCTTGAAGACTACAAGGTAATAGGCGGGGTGTGGAAGCGCAGCAATGCGTGGAGCTGACCCGTACTAATAGGCCGTGCGGCTTGACCTACCTCTAAGGCAACCGTCGGAGAGTTCGAGATCAGGGTTGGGAGTAAGAGCTCCAGTCCGAGACTGCGCTTCATTGCGCAGCTCCGCTGGCGCTCGCCCGACCCGCGAGAGCAGAGTGTTCTTCGGATCGGGTTCACGCTTCCAAGCCTTCCGGTGGCTAAGTCGGAGGGGCCATACCCGATCCCATCCCGAACTCGGAAGTCAAGCCCTCCAGAGCCGATGGTACTGCTCGCGTAAGTGAGTGGGAGAGTAGGACGCCGCCGGGTCTAACTAAGAGCCCCGCTTCGCATTTGCGAAGCGGGGCTCGACCTATTCCGTCTTGGTGCTCTCCACCACGCCTCCGCATTTGCGTGCTGGGCTGCTCCGCTGTTCCGTGATAGGCACCGTCCGTGAGCCCGGGACGGAAGACCGCGATCGCGGCCGGCGTCGCCAGCGGGCTCATCGGCGTCGGAGCGCTCGGCGCGTGGCTTGCGGCGCCGGGCATCGTGCGTGAGGAGGCGATTGCGCGCGCGAATGCACGCGGCCTTCGCTGCACGATCGCGGAGACGCGCGTTGGCTTCGACGAGCTCGTGCTCCGTGGCGTCGAGCTCCGCGACGCGAGTGGTGCGATCGACGCGCGGCTCGAGGAGGTCGCGCTGGATGCGGGGGTGTTCGCGCTCGCGGCTCGTGGTGGCGAAGCCATCGGCGCGATCGTGGTCCGCGGCGGAGAGATCCGAGTCAACACGAGCGTGCCCGGATTGGCAGCCTCGGTCGCGCGGCTGCGCGGCGATGCGCCGACCGAGGCGCCCACGGTTTCGCCGTCTGCGGTGGTGCGCCGAGTGCTGCGGCTCGAGGCGGTCGCTGCGGTCCTGAGCGATGACGTGGGTGAGCTCGCATCGACGGAGTCGTTCGACGCGACCATCGGGGCGGGGCGGATTTCGATCGTCGCTCGAGAGCTGACGATCGCGGCCGGGAGTGCCGATTCGACTCGAGTCGAGGAGCTCACCGTCGAGGGATCGCTCGACGACAGGGAGATCACGCTCCTGCGCGGGCGGTCGGTACTGGTCCAGGTGGCTGACGCGGCGGACGAGCTCGGGGTCTTGGCTCGAGCGCGTGCGGCGAGGGCGGCGGTTCTCGGCGGGTCGGGCGGCGCCGCGGAGAGCCCGGACGAGGAACGCGGGCCCTTCGGTCTGCTGGGCGATTCGTTCGTAGGTCGGATCGACGCGCTCACCGTCCGGCGGCGGACGCCCGAGGGCGCGAGGGATGTGCTCACCGAGCTCGCGATCGACGTGACGCGCGAGGGTGCGGACGTGTTCCGCACCCGGGGTGATGGGCGACCGGATCACGGCGGGCGCCTCGGATGGGATCTGCGCGTCGAGCCGATGGCGCTGCGCGCGGAGGGATCGGTGGTGCTGGAGGGAGTCGCCGTCGCAGTGGTGGAGCCGTTGCTGCCCGCGGCGTTGCCGCTTCACCGGCCCGAGGACGCGCGCTTGGACGCGGAGCTGCGGATCGAGGGGCAGGGAGACGCGCTCCACGCGACGGGACGGCTCGCGGTACGCGATCTCGCGCTCGCGGCGGAGCGGATCGCGCCGGCGCCGATCTCCGGGATCGCGCTGGGGCTCGAGGGCCAAGCGACGTTTCGGCCGGATCAGCGCCGATTGGAGATCGAACGGCTGCGCGTCGAGTCCGGAGCGGCTCATCTCGACGTCGCGGGCGTGATCGAGTGGGCGCCGGAGCACTACTTGTTCGATCTCGCGGCCACGCTTCCGACCACTCGATGTGGCGACGCGATCGCCGCGATTCCGCGTGATCTGCTGCAGGAGATGGCGACGTTCTCGTTCTCCGGCGAGATCGGCGGTCGGCTCGAGGCGCACGTCGACTCGCGGGATCTCGACGCGACGACGCTCACGATTCGGGTCGCGGACGGCTGCCGGTTCGAGATGGTGCCGCCGCTGGCTGATCTCGGGCGGTTCGAGTCGCCGTTCGTGCACCGGGTCGAGGAGCCGGACGGTGCGACGTTCGAGATGACGACGGGGCCTGGCAGCGAGTCGTGGACTGCGATCTCGGAGATCAGCCCGTTCATGGTGCATGCGGTGCTGGGCCACGAGGACGCTGGGTTCTTCCGGCACGCGGGGTTCTCGACGGGGTCGATCCGGGGTGCGCTGGTGAGAAATCTCCGCGCCGGCCGGTACGTGATGGGCGCGTCGACGATCTCGATGCAGCTCGTGAAGAACGTGTTCTTACGGCGCGAGAAGACGCTCGCGCGGAAGGTGCAGGAGGTCCTGCTCACGTGGTGGATGGAGAGCGCGTGGTCGAAGGAGCAGATCCTCGAGCTCTATCTCAACGTCATCGAGTACGGGCCGGGCGTGTACGGCATTCGGAACGCGGCGGCGCACTACTTCGGGGTCGAGCCAATCGATCTGTCGCCCGTGCAGGCGGCGTATCTCGCGACGATCCTGCCGAACCCGAAGGCGTACCACTCGCACTGGGTGCAGGGCGCGCTGCCGTCGTCGTGGGTGGCGCGACTGAGCCGGTTCGCGCGAGTGCTCGGAGAGCGAGGGCGCTTCGATGCGGAGGCGGTGGACGAGGCGATCCGCGAGATCGCGGTGTTCCGGTTCCGACGCGAAGGGGAGCCGATGTTCGCGCCGCGCGTGTTTCGTGGGCGCACGTCGCCGCTGCCGATCGGCGGCGCCGCGGACGACGCAGGCGAGGTGATCTGGGACGAGGCGCTCGACGGAATGGTGGCGGAATCGGAGGACGGCGAGTACGAGTAGGCGCCCTGATGTCCGGGATCGGCCGAGGATCGAGCCACGAGCACGAGTCGTGAGCGTCGCGGGAGGTCAGCCGCCGGAGCCGCGATTGGCGTTCGTCGTGCGGCATCGGCGCGTCGTGCGAGCAGTGATCCTCGCGATCGCACTGCTCTTCTCGCTGGCGATCCCGAGCCTCGAGATGCGGTTCGCGCCGGAGGAGCTGGTCGCGCCCGACGACGAGACGGCGCGGGCGAGCGCGTCGCTGCGGAGCGACTTCGGGCCGGACGAGGACGTGCTGCTCGTGCTGGTCGACGCGGAGGACGTGCTCGCGCCCGCCGTGCTCGACTGGTCGCACGAGCTGGCGCGTTTTCTCGAGGCGCAGCCGGGGATCGCGCGGGTCGAGAGCCTCGGGACGACTTCGCTGCCGCGCGCCACTCGCGATGACGAGATCAGCCTCGACGATCTCGATGCGTTGGATGCCCAGGACGAGGCGCAGCGCGTGCGCGCGGAGGAGGCGATCGCGGCGGCGGTCGCAAGCGATCCGGAGCGCTTTCCGAATGGGCTGATGTCGCTGGCGGAGCGCGGACGCGGGCCGATCGCGGTGGCGCCGGTGATCGCCGGAGATCGCGCGACGGATGACGAGCGGGGCGCGCTCGCGGGGATCGCCGATGAGAATGCGCTCGTTCGGGGGCGTCTGATCAGCGCGGACGGACGTGTGCTGGCGATCGCGGGGATCCTCGCGCCGGGCGCGAGCGAGGACGAGGTGGCGCAGGCGGTCAGCGCGACGCTCGCGCGATCGGTGGCGCTGCCGCCTCCGCACGGGGCGAGGGCACGGCTCGCGGGACTGCCGGTGATGCGCGTGACGATGGTGAGCGCGCTCCGACAGGATCAGGTGCTCCTGATCTCGCTCGCGTCGATCGGCAGCGTGCTGGTGCTCTTGATCGGGATGCGGTCGGCGGCGGGCGTGGTGCTCCCGATGAGCTCGGTGGGGATCACGCTGGCGATGACGATGGGCGGGATGGCTCTTGCGGGAGAGCCGATCAATCTGCTGACCAACGTCATCCCACCGTTGCTCGTGACGATCGGGCTCTCCGACTCCGTGCATCTGGTGCTGCGCTACCGCGAGGAGATCGCCGCGGGCGCGGCGAGCCGGATGATCGCGGCGTCGCGGACGTTTCGCGCGATGTGGCGGCCGTGCTTCGTCACGTCGTTCACGACGGCGATCGGTTTCGGTGCTCTGATCGTCCAGGGGACGCCGATCTTGGTGCGTTTCGGGGCGATCGCGGCGATCGCCGCGATGGTGTCGTACGCGGTCACGGTGCTCTTCGTGCCGGCGTCGCTGCCGTCGTTCCGGGGTGACGGCACAGCGGGAGGCGAACGGTCGCATCGGGGCGGGCGCGGGCTCGATCGCCTGGTGATCGTGTTGGCGCACGCGGCGGCGCGCCGGCCGTGGTGGACGATCGGGGCGGCGACGGTGCTGCTGATCGCATCGCTCGTGGTGGCGCGCGGGATCGTGGTCGACAGTCGATTGCTGGATCAGTTCGGAGCGGAGTCGGAGATCGCGGACGTGACGCGATCGCTGGAGCGAGATCTCGATGGGGTGCGGGCGCTGTCGATCGGGATCTCGGCGGAGCGCGGGCGCTTCCTGA
This sequence comes from Myxococcota bacterium, assembly GCA_030855295.1. GTDB lineage: Bacteria > Myxococcota_A > Polyangia > Polyangiales > Sandaracinaceae > Sandaracinus. The sequence goes on from JALYRN010000003.1 coordinate 23,528, forward strand.
CGCCCGAAGGGATCGCAGAGCTCGAGGCGCTGACGCGATGGCTGCGCGCCCAACCGGGCGTGCTGCGGGCGACCACGCACGCGGACTGGCTGCACGAGGCGTGGACGCTGGTGACCGGTGAGGCAGGTGCGCGGGAGGAAGGGTTTCGCAGCGAGGAACAGATCAGGGCGCTGCGAGCGCTGGTCGCCTCGGGATCCAGCGATCCCGTCGCGCGGTTCGTGACGGAGGACGGATCGCGGGCGAGGATCGAGGTGCGGCTCGCCGACTCGGGCGCGCGTCGGCTCCTCGCGATGCTGGAACGCTTCGAGGAGCGCGCGGGAGAGATGGAGGGCGCGCGCGTGACGTTCGGCGGTGAGGCGTGGGACGCGTCGCGCGGGCTCGAGCGGATCGTGGGAACGATGGGCGGCCTCGGAACGGCGGTCGTCGCGATCTTCCTCGTGATGATGATGCTGTTCCGGAGCGTTCGGCTGGGGCTGCTGAGCATCCCGCCGAACGCGCTGCCGCTCGCGATGACGCTCGCGTACATGGTGGTGCGCGGGATCCCGCTGCACGCCGCGACGGTGATCGTGTTCACGGTCACGGTGGGGCTGGCGGTCGACGGAGGGACTCACGTGATCGCGCGGTTCCGCGACGAGAGCGCGGCGGGCGGGACGCTCGAAGAGGTGCTGCTGCGAACGATGGCGACGAGCGGGCGCGGCGTCGTGCTCTCGGCGGTGACGCTGTTGCTCGGGTACGGCGCGCTGCTCTTCAGCGCGTTCGAGCCGGTGCGGCTGTTCGGCGAGCTCTCGGGGGTCGCGATCGCGGGAGCGCTGATCGCGCAGCTGGTGCTGTTGCCGGCGCTGCTCGCGGTCGGGGCGCGGCCGCCGGTCGCGCGCGTCGACCGGTGATCGGTCAGAGGCCGATGCGGCCGAGCAGCGTGAGCTGGTAGGTGCCGTCGTTCGGCCAGACGTCGAGCGTGGCGACGAAGGCGACGGCGAAGAAGGTGGCGCTCGCTTCGATGCGGAGGCCGGCGGTCGATGGGTAGAGGACGTCGTTCGTGACGCGGATCGGGACGCCGACGCCGAGCGAGAGGCTGGGGATCAGGACCATGCCCCAGCTCGCGACTTCGACCTGCGGCGTGACGATCACTTGGCGGTCGAAGTCGGACTCGATCGCGATCGAGACGAGCACGAATTCTTCGATGCCGATCTCGTAGCCGAGCCGTCCGCGGAAGCCGGCGTCGATCGTGCCGCCGAGCGCGAGGAACGGGCCGCCGTGGCGGAGGAAGTCGCGGTTGCCGCGGGAGAGCTCGAGGGCGACGTAGCGGCCCGGGGTCTCCTCGGGTGACTCGTAGGTGTAGATGCGCGCGCCGCCTTCGCGCTCGCCGGAGTCGCGGAGATCGCCGCCGCCGTACCAGCCGTCGGGGAGGCGGACGCGCGCGGTCGTGCGGCCGACCGAAGCGAAGCGGAGATCGTCCGGGCGCACCCAGACGAAGCCGCGGCGCACGGTCTGCCAGCCCTGGGAGAGCAAGGGGTGGCGCGCATGGAGAGCGTCGAGCGACTCGAGTGGGCCGGGGATGCCGTTGCCGCCGACGAAATTCCACGCGAGACGCAGCGTCGCGCGCAGCTCGACGTTCGTGGATGCGCCGGGGGCGACGATGACAGTGACGGGACGGAGCGTCGGGAGCTCGGCGATCGCTGCTCCAGCGACGGTGAGCTGGGCTGCGGTCTCGTGCGGCCAGGTGAGGAGGATGTTGGCGGTGAGCGCCTCTTCGGTGGAGTTGCGCAGCTCCCAGCGGACGTGGAGCGCGCAGTCGAGCTCGTCTGGCGTGCCCGCGACGGGGTCGCACGCGAGGGCGACGTGCTCGCGCGCGAGCTCGACGCGTGTGGTCGACGCGGCGCGGAGAGAGCCGGTGCGATCGTAGTCGGCGCGCGCGGGCGTCGCCGCGAGGAGCGTGGAGGCGAAGAGCGCAGTGAGCGCGGGGCGCAGCACGCGCGGAGTATGCACAGGAACGCGGTGAGCGCGCCTGCTTCGCGGTGAGCGTGCCTGATTCGCGTGAAAGGAGGCGGAGCTCGGGGGTGCGGGCGCGAGCGAGATCAGATCAGGATCGTGTGGCAGGGGAAGCGCGCGTCGATCGTGGCGCCGCGGCTCTCGAGGAACTCGGCGCAGGCATCGCCGAGGATCTCGATGTGCGTCTGATCGACGGCGCGCCAGTCGCTGCCGCACTCGAGCGGCGCGTCGCGCCCGGTCATCTCGACGATGCTCCCGTCGCACGCCATCTCGGTGTCGATGCGGCCGGAGAGCTCGAGCGTGCAGCTGACCTCGCCCGCGATGATGGTGCGGAGCGCGCCGCGCAGGCCGTCGTCGTCGCCGGCGATCCAGTAAGGGGCGTCGGCGCCGCCGCTCGAGCGGCCGAGACCGGCGTTCGCCATGTCCTGCATGTGGTCTTCGGAGATGTCGCGGCCGACCGAGATCATGTACGTGCGGATGCCGGCCTCGTGGGCGCGGCGGACGGCGGAGAGCGCCTCGGACTGGCCGTTCTGCGGGTTGGGGACCTCGCAGGTGTCGGGCTCGCCGTCGGTGGCGACGAGGAAGATCGTGGGGTCGGGATCGGGATCGGGGATCGAGAGGATGTCGTCGAGGATCGCGTCGATGGCGTCGCCGGTGGGTGTCTCTTGGAGCGGCGTCTCGCGCGAGTAGACGTCACGGATGGCGTCGAAGTTGAGCATCGCGGGATCGACGCTGGTGATGTGCGGGCACTCGATGACGTCGCCCTCGTCGAGGCCGGTGTAGAGGGAGAGGCCGAAGCGGACGCTGCCCTCGAACTGGCGGATGAGGCCGGTGTCGTCGAGGAGGGCGTCGCGGAGCGAGTTCCAGCGATTCGAGCCGTCGAAGCCGTCCGTCATGCTGCCCGACTGGTCGACGATCACGACGACGGTCGGCACGACGCGCGTGGTGCTGACGCGTGTGACGGCGCAGGTGCCCGGGGGGAGCGCGCCGTCGGCGTTGGAGATGACGCGGCCGTCGGGGAGCGTGGTGAAGCCGGCGTCGCGCGAGCCCGGGGCGCCCGCCGTGAGGTCGCCGCTGCAGCCCGGTGCGAGCGGGAGGATGCCGAGGACGGCGGCGAGCGCGGTGGTGGTGGCGCGAAGAGATGGGGACACGGCGGGACCTCCCGAACGGAGGCAGTGCAGGGGATGTGCCTCGCGGAATGCGCGGGAACTCACGGGTCGGGAGCGCGGCCAGTGGAGCGCGGAGCGCTCCGGGCGCTTGGCTCGAAGTGATGTGAAGTTATGGGGGGTTGGCCGCGGGCTTCGAAAACGTGAGTCGTTCCGGGTGGTTGGCGGGGTGGTGCGTGTCCCTTGAGGATCAGCGTGTCCCTGGGGATCAGCCGAGGCCGGGGCAGCGCTCGGTGGCGGTGGCGGTGTTGTCGTCTTCGTTGCACTCGAGGACGGGCATGGCGGAGGTGGCGCCGTCGACGCGGGCCTCGAACACGAGGTCGGTGTCGTAGGGGACGGGCTCGACGGTGATGGTGAGGCGCTCGCTCGCGCCGGGGAGGAGCGGGCGGGTGGTGAGGACGGTGTCGAGGGGCGTCGCGGTCGGGGCGAGCTGGAGGAGCTCGACCTCGACGCCGGCGGGTACGCCGCGGCTGCCGATGTTCGTGACGACCGCGCTGAGGCGGATGCTCGCGGCGCCGCACGAGGCGATCGCATCGAGGGTGACGGCGAGGTTCGGCGCGTTGAAGACGCCGGCGCCCTGGACGTTCTGCCGATAGTTGTTGAGGCCGGGCGCGGTCCAGTTGTCGAGCTCGGTCGTCGGGATCGATCCGAAGTCGCCGACGTTGGTCACGTGGTACGTGAACTGGTTCCAGATCGGGCGCGTGCGCACCCAACGATCGCGCGGATCGCCGAACACGAAGATGCCGTGGGTGCCGGTGCGGATGTCGGCGGGGAGGGACGCGATCGGGACGCCGAACACGGCGGAGTACGCCTCGGGGCAGTGATCGCGGGTGACCGCTTGGTCGTCGTTCGCAGGGACGACGATCTCGGAGTTGCCGTCGCGATCGACGTCGACGACGAGCGGGTACTCGAGCGCGGTGCGCGAGGAGTTGGGACGCGGCATCGCGAGGAGCTCGCGGCCGTCGCGGCCGTCGTAGACGTGGAGGAAGCACTCGTCGTTGTAGATGACCTCGGAGACGCCATCGCCCTGGAAGTCGAAGACGCTCGAGCCCGTCACCGACGAGCTGATGTCCTGCGTGGGACGCGCCCAGCGGAGGAACGCGCCGGGCGCGTCGTCGCAGGTGGAGGCCGGGTCGTCGGGCGGGCGCGTGCAGTCGCCGCCAGCGCGCGGCGGCGTCGCGAGGCAGTCGGGATCGTAGACGACGTAGCAGCCGCGGCCCGCAGTGGAGACCTCGGGGAGACCGTCGCCGTCGAAGTCGGCGACGGTGGGCGCGCCGCCCGCGCCGCCACCCGGGATCGTGATCACGGCGTCGAGCCAGCTGCCGCCCGGACCGACGCGCATCGCGCCGGTGGCTCCGTCCAGGACGACGACGGTGCCGCTGCGGACGTTGATGACCTCGGGCGCGCCGTCGGCGTCGAGGTCGGCGACCGCCATCAGGCCATGCAGGGGCGTGACGCCCGCGGCGGGCCAGGTGCGGGTGCCGTCGAGCTGGTACATCGCGCCGCCGCTGGTCAGCTCGAGCTCGGGGTCGTCGTCGAGGTTCGCGACCGCCGTGCTCGCGAAACTCTGCGCGGGCGAGTTGCATGCGCCGGCGTCGAAGCGCGTGCGGAGCGTCCAGCCGGCGCCCAGCGGCTCGAAGCTCACGACGTGGCAGCCGGAGACGATCTCGATCGTTCCGTCGTGATCGAGATCGGCGAGCGAGGGCGAGATGGCAGGCGTCGTGGCGCCGCTGCCGGTCGTGAGGCGCGCGAGGACGGTGGAGCCGTCGCCGTCGAGGACGACGAGACCGCCGCCGCGCGTGCGGTAGACGATCTCGAGCGCGTCGTCTGCGGGGTCGAGGTTGCCGAGGGTGACCATGCTCACCCACTGAGGGCCCTCGGTCGCGGTGGGGCCGATGCTCCAGAGCAGCGCGCCGGTGCGGCCGTCGAGGGCGACGAGGATCGTGTTGGTCGAGCTCGAGCCGGCGTACACGGGCACGACGACGTCGGGCACGCCGTCGCCCGAGACGTCGCCGACGGCCGGTGACGCGATCACGTTCTCGTAGCGAGTGCCGCCGATCGTGACGCCGTCCCAGTGCCACTCGACCTCGAGCTCGACGTCCTCGAAGTCCGGGCGCACCTCGCAGAGCGGCGGCGCGGGGTTCGGCAGGCATCGGGTGATGGTCGGCTCGCAGTAGGTGCCGTCGACCAGGCAGTCGTAGTCGTCGGTGCAGGTGTCGCCGGGCGTGACGCACGCGTCCTCGACGCAGACCTCGCCGTCGCCGCAGCAGACGTCGAGCTCGGCGCCGCAGAGCGCACGATCAGCCTCGCACGCGGCGGCGCAGACGACTCCGTCGAGGCAGATCTCGCCGGCGTCGCAGCAGACGAGGCCATTGTCGCCACAGCGCGCGTTCTCGCAGACGGGCGCGCACGCGAAGTCGCCGACGCACTCCTCGCCGTCGGCGCAGCAGGTGCGGCCGCCGCGGCACTGGCGATCGGGCTCGTCGTCGCAGCTGCCGGCATCGAGGGGCGGAGGCACGCGCGCGTCGATCGGTCCGGCATCGGGCGCGGTCTGGCAGGTGCCGTCGACGCACGCGAGATCGCTGCGGCAGTCGGCCGAGCTGCTGCACGGCGCGCCGGGGCCGTTGCGCGTAGGGCCGCCGCAGTCGCAGCCGGTCGCGAGCGAGACGAGCAGGCCGAGCAGCACGGCGGGGTAGGAGAGCGAGCTGAAGAAGAAGCGGGACATCAAGCCGTGCGCGCGCATCGAGCCTCCGATCGGCAGCGTATCACCACGGATCGAGTCGTTCCGAGCGCGTCGCTTTTCTTTCGGCGCCTCGTCGCGGCGCGCTCGCCGGTCGGCGCCGTTCGCGGGGGGCTCGTTTTTTTGACCACTGCGACTCCGATCCGGTACGCGACGAGAGCCTGCATGTCGTCGCTCGTCCACGCCGCGCTGAGGATCCGGCGCACCGCGCGTGCGTCGTACGGGTTCGTCGCGGCGGGCGCACTGGTGGCGCTCGATCTGCTCGGCGTGTTCCGCGGGGAGCTCGGGATCGAGCACGCGGTGCTCGCCGCTGCCTTCGGCGCGGTCGTGATCGCGCGCGGGTTGGCGCGATGGCGGCTGGAGGACGGGGTGCGCGAGGCGTCGCCGCGAGATGGCGTCGAGCGCGACGCGCTGATCGTCGAGCTCGAGCTCGGGCTGATGCTGCTCGGGGGGACGCACGCTGCCGTGCAGGCGCTGGGAGGGCTGAGCGGTCCGCTCTATCCGCTGGTGTACGTGGTCGTGGCGTTCCTGGCGGCGTTCGCACGCAAGCCGATGGGCACCGTGCTGGTGCTCGCGGCGATCGCGATCGAGGCCGGGATCTGGTGGCTCGGCGAGCCTGCGGTCGAGGCCCGCACGGTCGCGCTGCACGCGCTCTTCGTGCTCTTCTTCGGCGTGCTCAACGTGCTCTTCACGCGGGCCGAGATCGCGCGGGTGCGCGAGCGGTCGCGCAAGGATCGCGCGCTCGAGCAGCAGAAGGCGCACGAGGACGTGCGTCTCTTCCGTCTCGTCGCGGCGCCGAGCAGCGACACGAGCGGCGAGCACGACGACGAGCGCATGTTCCGATCGAGCGTGGAGGAGGTGCGCGACGCGCTCTATCACGTGCTCGATCTGCTCAAGCGCTCGCTCGAGCTGCACACGTGCATCCTGCTCTTTCCGGATCCCGACGGGCGGCTGCGGATCGTCGAGCTGGTGACCGACAGTGACGACGTCGGTGAGGGACCCTTCGAGGCGGGTGCGGGCGCGGTCGGCGCGGTCGCGAGCCGCGGGCTGTCGATGAACCTCGAGCACGTGAAGCCCGGCTACAAAGGGCTCTGCTACTACCGCGGGCCTGCGATCGTGCGCGCGTTCTGCGGCGTGCCGGTGGTCGAGAACGGGCAGCTGCGCGGCGCGCTGTGCGCCGATCGGCTGGACGATCGGCCGTTCAGCGCGCGCGAGGAGGAGCTGATCAAGAGCGCGATCGGGCAGGTGCTGCGCGCGCTCTCGAACGAGCGTGTGTTCGTGCAGCTGCAGCGCAGCAAGCGCGAGCAGGCGATGCTCTTCAAGGCGTCGCAGGCGCTCGGGGGCGCGCTCAGCGAGGATCAGGTGATCGAGGCGGGGCTCGGCGCGGCGACGGGGATCGCGCGCTACGACTTCGCGGCGGTGACGCGCTTCGACGCGGACAAGCGGCAGCACTCGGTGCTGCGCGCGATCGGAGAGGGCGCGGAGGCGGTCAGCGGGCTCTCGTTCCGCGACAACACCTCGCTGACCGCGATGGTGGTGAAGAACAAGCACTGTCTGCCGTATCGCGGGGAGTTCGATCCGCGGCAGCAGACGCTCTACACGACGAAGGTGCGGCTGCCGGAGCTCAAGAGCGTGCTGGTGATGCCGCTCGTGGTCGCCGAGGACGCGATCGGGACGCTCGCGATCGCGGCGCAGCGGCCGGACGCGTTCCCGGACTCGGTGCGGCCGACGTTCCAGGTGCTGGCGAACCAGATCGCGATCTCGCTCTCGAACGCGCGCGCGGTGAAGCGGCTCGAGGAGATGGCGACGACCGACGGGCTGACCGGCTGCCTCAACAAGCGCGCCTTCCTCGAGGAGCTCGACTCCAAGATGCGCAGCGCCGAGCGCTTCAAGCGGAAGCTCTCGCTGCTGGTGACCGACATCGATCACTTCAAGAGCGTCAACGACACGTACGGGCACGCGACCGGCGACGTCGTGATCAAGGCGCTCGGCGACATCCTCATGAAGATGAAGCGCGAGACCGATCGGGTGGCGCGCTTCGGCGGTGAGGAGTTCTGCGTGCTCTGCGAGGAGACCGACAACGAGGGCGCGGTGCTGCTCGCCGAGCGCGTGCGCGAGGAGGTCGCGAAGACGGTCTTCCAGACCGAGCTCGGCAAGCTCTCGGTGCAGTGCTCGATCGGCGTCGCGACGTATCCGCGCGATGCGAAGACCGGCGCGGAGCTCTTCGACATCACCGACAAGGCGCTCTACGCGGCGAAGCGCAGCGGTCGCAACAAGGTGTGCACGTCGAAGGACGTGTGAGCGCGCGCTCGTTTCGCGGCGTCACTCGTCGGTGCGCGCGATCGGGCGGACGGGATCGCCGATTCCGATCGGGCCGCCGGAGATCACGCGCGCGGTGATGCCGCCGTGGCCGCGCATCGCGTGGAACGCGCCCTCGCCGAGCGCGTGGTCCATCTTCGCGCAGGGCTCGCACGGGCCGGTGCCCTCGAGCACGACCTCGGCGCCGATCGCGAACCGCATCCGCTCGAGCGATCTCAGGTTGATGCCGGCGACGACGAGGTTGCGGCGGAGCAGGACCGGCTCGACCGGGCGATCGCGACCGAGCAGGCGGGCGATGACGTCGAGGTGCTCGCACTGCACCAGGGTGACCTGGCGCTTGCCGCCGCCCCGCAGGGAGGCGCTGACGCGGTCGCCCTCGAGACCGCGGTCGGCGAGCGCGAGCGCTCGGTCGAGCACCAGAATCGGCGCCCCGTGACCGGGCCGTACGCCGATCCACTCGATCCGGCCGGTCTGGGGCACGTCGGCCAGGCGCTCCCGGAGAGTCCGCTCCATGCGATACGAAAGGTAGCCGACTGTTTGGATCTTGGCGGTGGCGCGGCGATCGGCGACGATCCCGGTTCGTTGACGGCGGGGACCAAGAGCTCGGGGCCGATCAAGGATCGCCCCACGTTGCTGATGGTCGGGCACGGCGAGCCCATGGACGCCGCGCTCCGGGCGGCGCTCGATCGCCATGGACTGTTCGTGGAGGAGGCGTCGACGGACGACGCGTCGGCGGCAGTGCGGATGGCGGCGCCCGATCTGGTGCTGCTCGTGGGCGACGCGGCGAAGGACGGCGGGCGCGCCGTCCTCGAGGCGCTCGCGACCGATCCTGCGACGAACGTGGTGCCGGTCGCGCTGCTCGCGGAGGACGAGGGCGCGCTCGACAAGCGGGTGCTCGCGTTCCGCTATGGCGCGATCGCGACGGTGCCGCGCAGCGCGAGCGCGGACGAGATCGCGCGTCGCGTCGCGCAGCTCGCGCACGAGCTGCCGGATCGGTCGGACGCGGGATCCGCGGAGCTCGGCGAGGCGACGTTCGACGAGCTGGTGTCGCTGGTCACGCGCGAGCTGCGGAGCGGCATCCTGAGCGTCGGCCGGCAGGGCGGCGCGCCCTCGCGGATCGTGCTCGGCGCGGGGCGACCGGTCGCCGAGGCGGTGCAGGAGTTCGTCGAGAAGATGAGGCCGCTGGTCTCGCGCGCGGAGCCGCTCGTCTACGAGTTCCACAAGGACGGCGCGGGCGGGGCGATCGGGCTGCTCGACGCGGAGGGCGCGCGCAGCGCAGACCTGACGATCTTCGAGGGGCTGCGCGTGCTGCTGGTCGATCACGATCCGTCGCGCGCCGACGCGCTGGCGCAGGAGCTCCGAGGGCGCGGCGCGACGGTGGCGGTCAGCGACTCGACGGGGCGCGGGCTCGAGCGCGCGGGCGGGCTCGATCCGCAGGTCGTGGTGATGGACGCAGCGGGGATCGAGGGCGCGGGATTCGAGGTGGTGCGCCAGCTGCGCCGCGACGTGCGGCTGCGGTGGGCGTCGATCCTGGTCGCGCCGTGGGACGAGCTCTGGCCGAACCCGCGCGGCGCGCCGGATGCCGAGCGGCTCGCGGAGAAAATCGCGCCGCTCGTGCTGCACGATCGCGCGCTGCGGGCCCGGGCGCTGGAAGAGAGCGCGTTCGACGCGCGGCTCGAGGCCACGGGCCCGTGCCGGTTGCTGCGAGTGCTCGCGGCGCTGCCCGGCCCCTATCACGTCACCGTGCGCAGCTCGAAGGCGGTGGTCGAGATCGATCTCGCCGAGGGGCTCGTCGTCGGGGCGTCGGGATCGCGCGCGAGCAGCGAGACGCTCGAGGGCACGCGCGCGCTCGCGGCGCTGCTCGCGATGGGATCGGCGCGCGTGCACGTCGAGCGTCGAGCGAATCCGTCGACGGCGAACGTGATGTCGCCGCTCGACGAGGCGCTCGCGCACGCATCGCAGGAGACGCCGCCGATCCCGCCGTCGATGCTGCCGCCCTCGTTCGGCGGAGGCGACCTCCCCGCGAGCACGTCGGGACGGCGCCGGCCCTTCCCGAACGCCAGCGAGCTCGGCCGCGATCCCAGCCTGCTCACGGGGATGGGCATGGAGTCGGAGCACGATCTCTCGGGTCCGATCGTGGCGCCACCGACGGCGACGCGCCTGTCGCCGAGCGTGAAGCCGGCGGTCGCAGAGGATCTGAGCTGGGGCGCCGCCGCCGGTGCGCGCAAGGTGCCGCCCGTCGGGCCGCGTGTGCCCGGCAAGAGCCCGGTCGTTCCTCCGCCGAAGGCGACTGCCGGGCTCGTCACGCCGCGTGCACCGGAGCGCGCCGAGGTGGAGCCGTTCAAGCTCCCGCACGGCGTGTTGTCGGGTCGGCCGTCGATCGTGCCGCGACCCGGTGATGCGCCGCGCGGCGGTGCGCGGCAGCAGACGATCGCGATGGGGGTGCTGCGCGGGACCGGCAAGTCCGTCCAGGGGATGCAGGCGGTGCGCTCTCCGGCGGTTCCGCCGCCGCCGGACGTCTCGGGCCGCCCGGCGCTCGAGCTCGATCTCGACGACGAGGGGCCGTCGGCCGAGCGTGTGGTCCCGCCGATCGCCGCACCGGTCGCGCCGCCCGAGGCGGCGATCGTGCCGCCGGCGTCGCCGCCCGTCGTCGCCG
>JALYRN010000130.1 GCA_030855295.1 Myxococcota bacterium
GCGTCGCGGCGCACGCGACCACCAACGCGAGGGACGCCGCTCGTCCGGCGTCGCGCGGCGCGTCGTTCGGGACGCTCATCCGCGCCCGCAGCGCCGCGAGCGCGGCCCCGAGGACCTCCAGCGTCATCGCGAGCGCCGGCACCAGCAGCGCGAGCGCGGGCCAGTGGAAGCGGTGTCCCTCGTACTCGTACTTCGCGAACACCACGAGGCTCGCGGCGACCCCGAGGATCGCGCCGATCGCGTGCAGCGGCCGGCGTCGCAGGAGCACGATCAGCCCGGGGGCTGCGATCACGAGCGCGGTGAACGTGTGCGCGAGCCCGTAGTAGCCGCCCCACATCCGCGCGAAGCCCTCGGCGAACGGCGTCGAGAACGCGTCGAGATGGTCGGCGACCACCGGCGCGCCGCGCTGCGTGACCAGCGTGCGGTTGTACCCCGACCACCACGGCCGCCCGTACATCCACCAGTTGATCGCGGCGTACGCGAGCAGCGCGATCGTGCCCGCGCCGAGCGAGCGCCCGAGCGTGCGTCGATCGCGCCGCTCCGCGATCGTCAGCACCAGCGCCGGCATCAGCATCAGCGCGGTCGGCTTGATCACCACCGCGAGCGCGATGCACACCCCCGCGAGCACGCCGCGCCCCGAGAGCACCGCCGCGAGCCCCTGCGCGAACACCGCGAGCATCAGCACGTCGACGCTGAAGTCGTACGCGCTCTCTCGGATCGCGGTCGCGAGCACGAAGATCGCGACGCCCATCGCCGCGTACGCCGGCTCCGCGTAGGCCCGCGCGAACCGATAGAGGCCCGACGCGATCAGCGCGAACATCAGCAGGTTCCACGCGAGCGTCGCCGGCAGCCCGAACGCGAAGTACACCGGGCTCGCGATCAGCGGATGGATCCACGGGTGCTTCGGCCAGTGCTCGCCGCGCGCGCCGAGCGCGACGTTGCTCCAGCCCGGCTCGAGATCCGCGTTCCAGCCGAGCGTTCCCGTGTACCAAGACGCTGCGAACGCGTGCTGATCGATCGTGAGGTCCTCGACGATCGTCGTCGCGACGTTCACGTAGAAGCGCCCGTCCCGGAAGATCCAGGTGTTGGGCGCCAGCTGCGGCATCACGCTCGCGATCGCGGCCGCGAGCGCGATCACGCCGATGGCGATCGCGACGCGCGGGCTGGGATCGCGGGGATGCGGCCGCATGCGCGCGCGAGTCTAGCGGCGCTCCCGCCCCCCTGCCCGCGCGATTCTCCGCGGTGATCCTAGAGGCACATGTTCGGCACGCAGGCGCTGCCGGCGCTCTGGACGACGCAGGTCGCGTCCTCGCCGCACTCGGCGTCGACCTCGCAGCCGAGCGTGCTGCAGAAGTTGCTGCTGTCGCTGAAGGGCGCGAGGCAGACGGTCGCGCTGCCGTTGCCCTGGCACTCGTTGCCGCGCGCGGTGCAGTACTTGCCGATGCCCAGCGAGTTGCCGGCGTCGCCGGGGCTCGCGCAGCCCATCGCGTCGGGGTCGCGCCAGCGCGGCGTCTCGTCCTCCGAGTCGCACGTCACCCAGCCGCGGCCGGGGCCGTAGTACATCAGCGCGACGCACATCTCGGAGGGCCACGCGAGCGGGGTCTCGGTGTTGTTGTCCCAGCGGCACGTCATCCGGAGCTCGTCGCCGATGCCGAGGTGCAGCGGCGTGTCCCACGTGAGGATCTGCGGGTTGTCGCGCAGCAGCGGTCCGTCGGTCGCGTGGTAGAGCATCTCGGCCGCGCCGCCGCCCGCCGGCACGCGCTCGAACTCGAAGAGCACGCCGGACTCGTGCGTGTGCCCGAGCAGCAGGTAGATGTCCATCTCCTGATCGACGCGGCACGTCTTGACGCGCTCGTAGCCGCGCGTGCGCGCCGGCACCTCGAAGGTCGAGTCGATCATCGCGAACGAGTCGACGACGGTCGGGCTCTCCTCGATCGTCGTCAGCTCGATGTCGACCATGTCCATCACGACGCGCGGCTCGTCGCTGGTGTTGATGTAGTGCGACTGCAGGACGATCTGCCGGCCGGTGTCGATGCGGAGCGCGACGCCCGCCGGCATCGACGTGTCCTGTCCGCCCTCCCCGCCCGCGCCCGCGGCGAACAGGAAGTTCGTCATCTCCTCGTTGGTGCACACGTGCGGCACGAGATCGGTGCTCGGCATCTGCGCGTAGAACACCGCGATGTGGTGGCCGCCCGTCATCTGCTTGCCCTCCGTCGCGCGGAAGAGCAGCGGCTCCGTCGTGGTCACGTCGAGGTAGGTGCAGATCGTCTGGTCCTCCCCCGGCGCGAGCGTGATCGGGGGCGTGAAGAGGCGCAGAAAGCGCGCCGGATCGGGGCTCTCGCCGAAGCACGCGCGCATGCCCGCCTCGTCGGTGGCGTCGCACGTGACGTAGCCGTTGCCGGCGTCGCGGGTGTCGGGCTCGAAGTCGAGGCCATCCCACGGCGCGCCGTCCGCGATCCACGCGCGCACCGCCTCGACCGTCATCGTGCCCGGCGCGTGGGCGCCGCCGATCGGCATCGCCGCACCGTAGCCGCGCTCGTTGAGCTCGGCCGTGCTGCGGTTGATCTTCCAGACGAGCAGCGACGCGTTGGGATCGCCGGGCGCGACGCGCATCAGGCCGTCGGTGCGCGCAGGGCCGTTGGTGGGCGCGACTCCGACCAGCTGCTCGTAGGCGCGGCGGGGATCGCTGAACGTGAGCCCCGCGATGCCGCGCTCGCCGTCGTGGCACGCCGACGCGGTGCAGCTCGGCAGCAGCAGGCGCTCGTGGATCTGCAGGAAGCCGGGCGCCGTCGTCGAGGTCGGCCCGGGCGGCGCTGGCTCGGCCCCGCAGCCGTGTCCCACGCCGATCATCGCGAGCACCGCGACGACCGCTGCGGTCGTCCTCGTCCCGTGGCTCATGCTGCCTCCCCCGTGTTCGTACCGCAGTCCGGAGTACCGGGAACGGGCGACCGCAGCAATCGCGGGGCCCGCGGATGCGCCGCGCGGTGTGCGCTACGTCGCAGGGTGCGTGGCGATCGCGGTCGGGGCTGGCCGGACGGGGCAGCGCTTCCGGGGCGAGCACTCCTGTGATCAGGGACCCTCGTAGCGCGCGCCGCTGGTGCAGGTCTCCATCACCTCGACGCGGCAGAGGCCCGGCAGCGAAGGCGCGAGGCGCGCCCAGATCCAGCGCGCGACGTGCTCGCTCGTCGGGTTCGAGAGGCCCTCGATCTCGTTGAGGTAGTAGTGATCGAGGGCGCGGCGCACCGGCTCGGCGGCCTCGCGGATCGTGTCGAAGTCCATGACCCACCCGAGCTCCGGATCGACGTCGCCGCGCACGGTGATCCGCGCGCGGTACGAGTGTCCGTGCAGGCGCGCGCACTTGTGCTCGGGCGGGACGTTCGGGAGGCGGTGCGCGGCCTCGAACGTGAACTCTTTCCAGATCTCCATCACGGGATGCCGATGAGCTTGTGCGTCTGGAGGCTGAGCCGCCAGCGCGGCCGCGCGAGGCACGCGTCGACGGCACGCCGGGTGTTCGACGCCCGCTCGAGCCCGTCCATCGGCTGCAGGTAGAAGTGCTCGAAGCGCAGCGCCTCGAAGCGCTCCGGCTCGGCGCCCGCCTGCGGGAACACCAGCTTGAGCTCGTGCCCCTCGCGCACGACGAGCTCGGCGCCCGCCTTCGGGCTCACGCAGATCCAGTCGACCCCGCGCGGCACCGCCAGGGTGCCGTTGGTCTCGATCGCGACCTCGAACCCGCGCGCGTGCAGCGCGTCGATCGCGGCCTCGTCGAGCTGGAGCAGCGGCTCACCGCCGGTGCACACCACGTAGCGCGGCCCGTCGCCCGGCCACGCCGCCGCGACCGCATCGGCGAGCGCGTCGGCCGCCTCGAAGCGCCCGCCGCCGGCTCCGTCGATCCCGACGAAGTCGGTGTCACAGAACCGGCAGATCGCGCGCTCGCGATCGGCCTCGCGCCCCGTCCACAGGTTGCACCCCGCGAACCGACAGAAGACGGCCGGCCGCCCCACGCGCGCGCCCTCGCCCTGCAGCGTGTAGAAGATCTCCTTGACCGAGTAGGCCATCCGCCGCGCATCTGTAGCGCCAGCCGCATGGCGCGTCACGGCGTCCCCCCCGACGCGAGTCTGGTATCGCCTCCAGAGCTGTGCGACCTTCGCCGGCGAGGGCGATGCGAAGTATGCGTGCGGCTCGAGCGGCGACGATCTCCGTCACCACGCTCTCACTCCTCGCGGTGCTCCTCGGTGCGTCGCGTGCGACCGCGCAGAGCGCACTGTCGGAGGCGCCGAGCGCGCTCTCGCAGACGCCGAGCGTGCTCTCGCAGCCGCCGAGCGCGCTGTCGGAAGCGCAGCTCTGCTACGCCGGCCAGCTCGATCACTGCGCGACCGCGGGCGACGCGTACCACGAGGGCACCGAGGTCGTGGTCAGCCACGAGATGGCGGCGCAGCTCTATCGCTTCGGATGCAGCCGCGGCGACATGCGCTCCTGTCGCGCGATGGGCTGGATCCACCAGCAGAGCCCGGGGCACGGCGTGCCGGCGAGCCTCTCGGAGTCGCACCGCTACTACCAGCTCGCGTGCAACGGCGGGTATGCCCTCGCCTGCTACGACATCGGCACGCTCTACTGGACGGGCCAGGGCGTGCCCGTGAGCTGGCCGACCGGGCAGTCGTACTACGAGCGCGCGTGCGGCATGCGCCACGCCGACGCGTGCCGCGAGGTCGCGTACATCTACGGGCGCGCGATGGGCGTGCCGCGCGACTACCCGCGCATGGCCGCGCTGCTGCGTCAGGCGTGCGATCTCGGGAACGCGACCGCGTGCGAGGAGATGGTCGATCCGGTCGGCGCGGCCACGCGCGCGGACGCCGACGAGGGCACCGAGGGCGATGCGGCGAGCGCCGACGCGGTGCTCGCGGTGGGCATGCCCGAGCCGCAGTTCCGCGAGCTCCTGATGCGCTTCCGCCGCGACGGCCGCACCGCGTCGCAGCTCGCGCTGGCGCGCGACCTCGCGATGGGCGGCGTCCAGCTCACGTGCCAGCAGATCGCGACGGTGATGCAGGCCTCCGCGATCGACAGCACCCGCGTCCGCATCGGCACCACCCTCTGGCCGCGCGCCGTCGATCCGCAGAACTTCGACGTGCTCGCCCAGGCCCTCGAGTACGACGGCAGCCGCACGCTCCTGCGCCAGCAGACCGGACACTGAAGTCGGCAGGAGCGCGTCCGTTCCGGGAGCCGTCGCGCGCGGAGCGGCTACGGCCTCTCGTCGAACACGTCGCAGGGATCGCTGCAGACGCCTTCGTCCAGGAGCCCGTCGCAGTCGTCGTCGAAGACGTTGCACACCTCCGGCACTGCCATCTGGCCGACGTGGGGACACGCGGGGACGGTGGAGTCTCGGTCGTCGGGCGTGTCGCCCGAGTCGCCCCCCGGACCGACGTCTGGTCGCTGCGACGGGTGGGGCTCGCACCCGATGCCGAGCGTCAGGAGGAGAGCGAGGCTGATGGCGAGGTTGCGGTGGGTCATGGGTCCTCAGAAGCCGACGGAGCAGCGCTGGGCGTCGATGGAAGGAGGCGTGACGATCCACTCGGGTGGAAAGGACGCCGGCGAGGTGTCGACGTCGACGAGGCAGGCCGTGGCGTCGGAGGCGTAGGCCGACACGAGCGTGGCCATCCAGCCCGCTCGCAGCGGCTCGGGATCGAACGACGACGCGTTGCCGCTCCAGTAGATCTTCCCCAACGCGACGTGGCATCCGGTGCACGTGGCGGTGCCGTTCGGCGGGCACTCGCCGGGCTCCCACGGGTTCCCGCAGGCGCCCTCGCCCGCGTTCGAGTCGGTGCACATCTCGAACGCCGCGAAGGGCGTCGCGGCCAGCGATGCCGGCCGATCGCCGCCGAACCCGACCGTGCAGTGCGGACTGTAGTAGGCCGAGAGCGACTGGCCGTCCTTGGTCGTGGTCGAGCCTCCCGAAGGCAGCCAGAACGTCGACCACTCGAAGTAGTCGGGCGGCTCGTCCCCACCGGAGATGCTGCCGATGCTCGCGCCGACGTGCATGCCGACCAGGTACTGGCGCGGCTCGGAGCCGGGCGGGTCGTAGCTGTAGAGCGTGGTCTCGTCGGTCGAGGCCGGCAGGTTCCCGAAGGGCTGCCAGAAGGTCTTGATCAGTCGTCCGCCCAAGGGGAAGCGAGGAAGCCAGGTGGCGAAGAAGTCGTCGCCACACTGGGTCGCGCGCAGCGCCATCTCGCAGGGCTCTCGGTACGCGAAGTCGATGAGCTCCCGGACGAGAGGATCGACCAGGATGTCCTTCTCGTCGGTGCCGCGCTGGCGAGGATCCGGCGAGACGTCGAGCACCGGCGCGTCGTAGCTCTCCCAGAGCGGCAGCCCCTGATGGAGCGGCGCCGCGTCCGCGCCCTGGATCTCGGCGAGCGCCTCGAGCTCGCACCAGAAGAAGCGTCGCGGCTGAGCGGCGCGGTCGATGTCGTCGTTGCATCCGGGGCCGGGGATGTCGCTCAAGATGTCGACCTGGTGCCAGTACGGCGTCGGACGTCTCACCTCCGTCGGCAGCCCCGGGATGGCAGGCTGCGGGGGCTGCTCGGGGAGCGCTGCGCACGGCGCGAGGATGAGCTTCTCGCCGCCGACGACGTCGGTGAGGACCGACACCTCGCAGCCGCAGGTGTTGTTCGACTGGCCGTGGATCGCCTCCGACAGGCGTGCGGCGAGGAGGCCGAGCGCATCTGCGTAGGTCGTGTCCGGCACCACGAAGTCGAGGGTCGCGCTGCGCGGACCGCGGCTGCGTCCCACGACGTAGGGCAGGTAGAGCACCGAAGAGATCCGGAGCCGGGTGCCGGGCCGCAACGACGCGCGCGGGACGCTGATCTCGAGGTGGTGGCCGTCATCGACGACGCGGCTCCGAAGGTGGGTCGTGAGCGCGCTCGCCTCGAACGCGACGCAGAGCGGCGACCCATCGTCGGCGCCGAACGCGGGGCCGAAGCGCGGCTCGCCGGGCGCGGCCGGGGCTGCGTCGAGGATCCGCGGGCACTGCGGGCCGCCGGCGACCACCTGGCCGACGCGGACCACCAGACGCGTCGACGTGGACGTGATCGAGGGCGTCGCTTCGGTGCCGCCGAAGCGGACGATCGCGCGCGTGGGATCGGGCAAGCCCGTGCCGACGAGGACGATGTCGTCGCCTTCACGCACGGGACGATCGATCGGCGCTCCGTCGGCGCGCTCGATGGCGTGGATCTCCGGCAGCGCCGGCTGACCGCAGGCGAGCGTTCCCTCGACCAGCGCCGCCGTCTCGAAGGGCGCCTCGGGCGGTGCGGCGCCGGTCTCGAGGAAGCGACGCAAGCGATCGACGTCGTCCGCGTCGCGATCGCCGTCGCCGTCGACGTCGCCCGCCGCCGAGCACTCGAGCGTGGCCCGGCGATACACGTGGTGGCAGAGCGCTCGGTAGTCCTCGGTGCCGACGACGCCGTCCTCGTCGACGTCGCCGCGGCGGATCGGCGTGCCGACGAAGGTGGCCATCCCGACCCGGCGGAAGCGGCCGTCGTGTGAGATCTCCACCGGGCCGTGCACGAACGAGGCGGTCGGCGTCGGGCTCTCGAGGACGATGCGCGACTCCGACGACGACGCGATCGACGCCGACATGCCCGCGATGCGCACGCCGTCGACGGCGTCGAGGTGACGCCCTTGGATCCGAAACGGTGCGCCGGCCATCGCTGCCTGGTTCTCGACGCAGGCCACCGCCGCGCCGGGCTCGGGCGCCGAGAGAGCGATGCGCGAGAAGGTAGCGCTGCGAGCGACGCCCGCGTCGTTCGACGTCTGCGCGACGCCGACGCGCACCGGGCCCATGAGGTCCGACTGGGGATCGAGGCTGGCCGTCAGGTGGATCGGGCCGCCGGCAATGCGCGTGTGCACCTCGGATCCCTCACGGACGATCTCGAGAGAGACCGGGAGCGTGACGGGCATCTCCGCGATCGCGGCATCCGACGTCCCGCCCGACGCGCGGCGCAGCGTCGACCGGAGCACCGCCGTTCCCTCCGGCGTCACGAACACCTCCGCGCTGAGCCGCGCCGCGGAGGTGCTCGACACCGAGGGCACGACCACGACGAGCCCGCCCGATGCGCCGGGATCGACCGCGAGGACCAGCGCGCGCAGGACGAAGCCGTGGTCGCGCAGCTGGAACGCGTACCGGTAGGCGTCGCTGATCTCGCCGAAGCCGCTCGTCGACGAACAGATCGCGATCGATCCATCGGCGGGCGCAGTCGTCGCGCCGGGACCCTGATCGCCGGCGTCGAAGGAGACCCACGGCGCGACGTCCTGGTCGGCCGGACAGCGCTGGGCCTGCGCCGAGGACGCCGCGAGGGACGCGGCGGCCACGCACGCGAGAACGATCGCGAGCCGAAGCGCGCGCTCCACCTCGGACACCAGAAGAATCGTAGCGACGACCGAGCGGCTCACGTGCACCTCCGACGAGAGACGCAAGCTGCGGGAACACGGTCTGCGTCTCCATGGGCAATTCCTCGCCACGTCGGCCGGAGCTGCGACGGGTCTCGAGTGACTCGGCTGGAGTGCTCGCCCCAGAGGACCGGACGGGAGCGCGCGGCCTGTTACATTGCGCGGCGAAGATGGTTCGCCTCGCGTTCAAGAGCGGCACGCTCGAGATCCACGGGCTGCCCGAGGGGCATCCTGCGGTTCCGTCGTCGTGTCGCTGGGACGCGCGGACCGGGTGCCATCGCGCGCCCGCGATGGCGTACGCGCCGACGGTGCTGGCGCTGAAGGCGGCGAAGATCGAGTTCGAGGACGAGGCGCGGCGATACCAGGAGATCGACGCGACGCCGGCGATCTTCCGCGAGCCGCGGCCGTACCAGCGCGAGGCGCTCGAGGCGTGGAAGCGCGCGCGGGGGCGCGGGGTGGTGGTGCTGCCGACCGGCGCGGGCAAGACGCACGTGGCGGTGATGGCGATCGAGCTGTGGAAGCGCTCGACGCTGATCGTGGCGCCGACGCTCGATCTGGTGCGGCAGTGGTACGACCTGCTGCGCGCGACCTTCGATCGCGAGATCGGGGTGATCGGCGGCGGCGAGCACGACGTGCAGCCGATCACGGTGACGACCTACGACTCGGCGTACCTGCACGTCGAGCACCTCGGCGATCGGTTCGGGATGGTCGTGTTCGACGAGTGCCATCACCTGCCGGGCGCGACCTATGCGCTCGCGGCGCAGCTGTCGATCGCGCCGTTCCGCCTGGGGCTGACCGCGACGCCGGAGCGCAGCGACGGGCGCGAGGCGCTGACCGACGAGCTGATCGGGCCGGTGGTGTACCGGAAGGACATCGTGGAGCTCAGCGGAGAGTTCCTCGCGGAGTACGACGTGGTGCGCGTGCCGGTGCACCTGACGCCCGAGGAGCGCGAGGAGTACGAGGCGGAGCGCGGGATCTATCGCGCGTTCGTGGCGCGCAGCGGGATCCGCATGAGCCAGCCCGACGGATGGTCGAAGTTCATCATGCTCTCGACGCGGAGCGCCGAGGGACGACGCGCGATGCAGGGCTATCGCCGCCAGCGCGAGCTCGCGCACACCGCGCCCGCGAAGCTCGAGTGGGTGGAGCGCCTGCTGCACGTGCACCGCAACGACCGCGCGATCCTCTTCACGCAGGACAACGCGACCTGCTACGCGCTGTCGCGGCGCTTCCTGATCCCGGCGATCACGCACCAGACGAAGGTGAAGGAGCGCAGCGCGATCCTCGCCGGGCTGTCGGCCGGCACCTACGCGGCGGTCTCGACCAGCAAGGTGCTCAACGAGGGCGTGGACGTGCCGGACGCGAACGTCGCGATCGTCGTCAGCGGCAGCGGCTCGGTGCGCGAGCACGTGCAGCGCCTCGGGCGCGTGCTGCGAAAGCGCGAGGGCAAGCTCGCGACGCTCTACGAGCTCGTGACGGTCGACACCGGCGAGACGTACACCAGCGAGCGCCGCCGCGAGCACTCGGCCTATCGATGAAGCCCTGCGTACCGCTGACGAGCCTGCGATGCTGAACGCCGATCTCGTCCACGCCCGGAGGAAGAAGGACACGCTCGAGGTGGTCGGCCTCGGCGCGCGCCGCGAGGCCGCGCTCGAGCTCGCCGAGGTGATCATCGAGCTCGCGAAGGCTCACGTCGGCCGCCCGCGCGAGGAGCTCGAGGCGGCGTGGCAGGCGGTCGAATCGGAGCCGCGCGATCGCAAGCTGCTCGACGGGATCCAGAAGCTGGTCGAGGATCAGCTGGTCTTCGAGAACGAGACCGGTGGCGATGCGATCGCGCTGCGCGCCGACGTGTTCCAGCGCGCGACGCGCACACGGCGCGCCCTGGGGGAGAAGGACAGCTTCGATCGCGAGGGCCTGCTCGCCGAGGTCGCGACCGAGCGCGGGATGGACGCGGGCGAGCTCGAGCGCGCGCTCTACTCGGATCTGCGCGGCGCCCACGTGCTGCGCGAGGTGCGCGCGGTGGGCGCGAAGGCGCTGATCGAGGGCTACGACCTCGCGCAGGCGCAGGCGGTGCTGCTGCGCGCGACGCGGGTGGTCGCGCGGCTCGAGGGCATCGATCCCGCCGCGATGCGCGCGCTCTTCCGCAAGCTGAAGTTCCTGCGGCTGCTCTACTCGGTGCAGGCCGACGGCGACGCCTGGCGCCTCGAGATCGACGGGCCGTTCAGCCTCTTCGAGTCGGTGACGAAGTACGGCCTCGCGCTCGCGCTCTCGCTCCCCGCGATCGCGGCGTGTGGGCGACATCGCATCGCCGCCGACGTGCGCTGGGGCAAGGAGCGCCTGCCGCTGATCTTCACGATCGAGGGCGAGGCCCGGGGCCGCGGCGACGACGTGCCGATCCGCCTGAGCGACGACGCCGAGGCGCTGCGCGCGCGCTTCGCCGATCGCAAGGGCGCGTGGCGCGCCGAGATCGCGGACACGATCCTGAACATCCCGGGCGTGGGCGCGTGCGTGCCCGATCTGGTGCTGACGAACCGCGCGACCCGCGCGCGCGTGTTCCTCGAGGTGATGGGCTACTGGAGCCGCGACGCGGTGTGGAAGCGCGTCGAGCTCGCCGAGAAGGGCCTCGACGCGCCGATCCTGTTCTGCGTCAGCGAGCGCCTCCGCGTCAGCGAGGCCGCGCTCCCGGACGACAGCCCCGCCGCGCTCCTCGTCTACAAGGGCGTCATCCCGGTGAGCGCCGTCGAAGAGAAGCTCGCGAAGCTCGCCAAGCCGACCAAGCCCAAGCGGGCCCCGCGCGCGTGATCGGGATCGCCGACCTTCAGAGCCGTCCGGTCAGCGCGATCGTCATCGTCGTGTTCGGGAACACGTAGAAGAAGTACGCGACGTTCTGATCCCCGTCGTGACGGTGCAGCGCCACCTGCAGCGCCGCGTGATGGAAGTCGAGCCGCGCGTCGATCGTGCTGCGCAGCATCACGCCCGGGCTCTCGACCCAGACGTATGCGTGCTGCTCCACCGACAGCACCAGGCGCACCCCGAGCGGCTCGCCGATCGACACGCCGAGCCGGCCGCGCGAGGTGACCGCGGTGCCCGCGAGGATCGTCGCGAGCCGTGCGCCCGCGCTCCCGCTCGCGCGCAGCGAGAGCCACGGCGCGATCGTGAGCGC
>JALYRN010000850.1 GCA_030855295.1 Myxococcota bacterium
GCGCGCGCGCGATCGCCGCCCGCAGCTCGCCGAGGCCCTCGCCCGTCCGCGCGACGATCGGCACCGCGTCCGCGCCGATCTCCTGCGCGAGGTGCGCGACGTCGACGTCGATGCCCGCCGCGCGCGCGTCGTCCATCATGTTCAGCGCGAGCACGACCGGCACGCCGGTCTCGAGGATCTGGATCGCGAAGTAGAGGTGTCGCTCGAGCGCGCTCGAGTCGCACACGACCACCACGGCATCGGCCGACGGCCCCGCGAGCGGCACCAGCGCGTCGACCGCGACCTGCTCCTCGGGCGAGCGCGCGCTCAGGCTGTAGGTGCCGGGGAGATCGACGAGATCGATCGCGATCGACGGCGCGCTCGCCACCTCGAGCTCGACCCGGCCGACGCGGCGCTCGACGGTGACGCCAGGGTAATTGCCCGTCCTCGCGCGGGCCCCGGTCAGCGCGTTGAAGAGCGTCGTCTTGCCGGCGTTCGGGTTGCCGGCGAGCACGACCATCGGGCGCGCGGCGGAGCTCACGGCTCGATCCTGACCGCGCGCGCCTCGACCCGCCGGATCGAGAGCGAGTAGCTGCGCAGCCGGATCTCGATCGGATCCCCGAGGGGCGCGACCCGTGCGACGCGAACGGTCGTGCCGGGCAGGAGGCCCATCTCCATCAGACGGCGCGCGACCGCGCGCTCCCCTCCCACATCGGTGACGCGAGCCTCTTCGCCGACCCGTAGATCCGCGAGTGTTTTCGAGCGCTCCACCATCGATCGGCGCTGATAATGATTCTCGGGTAGCGGCTGCGCAACCAGCAGCGGGCCGGGCGAGCACTCCTGCCCCGTCATTGGAGGGCCAACCGCATTCGCGGTATGCTCCTGAGACGGACGGGGGAGCGTTCGTCGCGCACGCGCCCGCACGGCGCGCCCGGAGGTCGACGCCCCCGAATGTCCTCGCCGCGATCTCACCTGCCCCGGCCCGTCGCCTGTGCGCTCCGCGAGGCGCTCGAGGCGGTCGCGTCGGTGCCGGTGCGCGACGCGGTGATCGCGCGTGCGCTACGCGACTCGGGCCTGTCGTCGATCCCCGAGTCGGGGCCCGAGGTGCTCGCGTTCGCAGAGGGCGCGCTGCACCGCGCCCTCTCGGACCGCGTGGGCGTCGAGATCGCCACCGAGGTGCTCGATCAGATCCGGCCCGTGCTCGAGCGGGCGTCGATGCGCCCCTCGCGCCGGCCGCTCGCGAGAGTCGGCAGCTCGCCGTCGCTCGCGACGTCCTCGAGCGGCTCGACGTGCCCGGCGCCGGGCTCGGGCGAGGCGATCCCGGAGGAAGAGTCCGGCATCTTCTCGTCGAACCGTCGGTCGCCGCGCACCGTGCCGGCGCCGAGCGCGCCGATGCCGATCGTGTTCTTCGCCAGCCGCGATCCCGGGGCCGCGGCGGCGCTCGCGCAGGCCCTCGGGGGACGCGCGACGGTGCGGGTGGTCGAGGGTCTCCTCGACCTGCTCGAGTCGATCGACGAGGCCGCCGACCTGAGGCGCGCGCTGGTACTCGACGGGGCGCGGCCCTCGATCGAGGTGCGCTCGCTCGTGACGGTCGCGCCCGAGCTGGCCGGGCGGGCCAACGTCGTCGTGTGGCGGGCGTTCGACGTGGATCGCGACGAGATCGCCAACGCGCCGGTCTCGACCGAGGGCTGGGCCCGCTGCGCGTCCGACGTCGTCGCCGAGCTCGCCGAGGCCTGCCTCCGCGCGCTGCCCGAGACCTAGGCGGCGAGCACTCCGGTCGAGCATCGGCTCGCCCGTTCCGGTCGAGCACTCCCGTCGAGTGTCGGCTCGCCCGTTCCGGTCGAGCACTCCTGTCGAGTGTCGAGGCTCAGCGCGTGGCGACGTCGGCGGCGCGATCGGTGACCGCAGCGGGATCGTCGCCGTCGAGGAGCGCCGCGAGAAGGGTCGCGTCGTCGAGGCCCGGGCCGCCGTGCCCCGCGATCCGCTCGACGTCGGGCCGTAGCCAGGGCCAGCGCGGTCCGACGTCGCGGCAGCCCGACGCGCGATCCTCGGGCGTGCAGAAGACACGCACGTGGAAGTGATCGTCGTGCGGCGCGGCGTGCTCGGGCTGGTGCAGGACGTACGCGGCGCGCACCAGCGCCTCGGCGCTCGTCTCGTGCGCGAGCGCGTACTCGAGCAGCCGCGTCTTGAGGCCGCGGCTGACGAAGATCCACTGCACGGAGGCGTCGGGATCGAGCAGCAACGAGCGCACGAGCTGCCAGTTGCGCGCGTCGTCGAAGAAGTAGAGGTTCCCGCTGCCCTCCTCGAAGGCGTGGCCGAACCGCGAGAACGCGAGCCAGCCCCGCGGCGAGACCGAGCGACCGCTCGCGTCGGTGAGATAGAAGACGACGTCGACGTCGCGCCCGGTGCGGTGGCTGCCGTGGCGGCTGTGCCGGCCGCCGCCCTCCGACGACAGATCGCCGACGCGCGTCGCCGCGGTGCCGGGGAACGCGACATCGACGTCGGCGAGCGCGCGCTGCAGCGACTCGATCAGGCCGGGCGTCCCGAAGCGCGTGCCCTCGCCCGGTCGCGCGCGCACGAAGCCGGGACCTCGCTCGGGGAAGGCGACACCGCGCGCGAGGATGCCGCTCGAGGTGGTGCCGAGCGAGGTCGGACCCTGCGGCGCAGGCACCGTTCCGATGCAGCCCGTGAGGACCATCGCCGCCCCGAGGACGGGGATGGCGGAGAGGGCGAGGAGGGCCCGACGCACGGGGCCTAGACTAGCAGATTCGCTTCGGAATCAGGGCACGGCTTGACGCCTGCCCCCCGCCACGTACGTTCCCTCACCGCTTCCTCATGGCGACGAACGACAAGCCCCCGATGGACCAGCTGAGCGCCCACCTCGACCGCGCGTGGGACCTGGTGGCCCGCGGCGACTTCGGGGGTGCGATGCGCTCGGCCGAGAAGTCGCTCGAGATCGATGCCGATGCGCCCGAGGTGCACAACCTGATGGGCTACATCCGCGCGCAGGAGGGCCACGCCGAGGATGCGCTCGAGCACTACGAGCGCGCGATCGAGCTCGACGAGAGCTTCGTCGAGGCGATGCTCAACGCCGCCGAGGTGCGCATCCACCCGATGCAGGACTGGGACGGCGCGATCGCGCTGATCGACACCGCGCTCGACTGGATCGACGACGCCGAGGAGACCGCGGACGCGATGCTCCTGCGGATCGACGCGATGCTCGGCAAGGGCGATCGCGACGCGGCGCGACAGGCGATCGAGGCGCTGCCCGAGGGGCCCTTCGAGAGCGCCGGCATCGCGTTCTCGATCGGGCGCGCGCGCTTCGAGATCGGCGATCTCGATCGCAGCGAGCCGTGGCTGCGCGCCGCGATCGAGAAGGAGCCGCGCCACGCGGAGGCGCACTATTATCTCGGCCTGATGCTGCAGGAGCGCGGCGACGCGCGCGCCGCCTCGATCGCGTTCCTGTGCTCGCGCGACGCGGAGCTGCGCGGGGTCGCGCCGACGCCGCTCGTGAGCGCCGAGGCGTTCGAGCGGCGCGTGCAGGCGGCGATCGGCAAGGTCGGCGG
>JALYRN010000851.1 GCA_030855295.1 Myxococcota bacterium
GGCTCGCACCGCTGGGATCGGCGTCGACCAGGAGGACCTGACGCCCGATGCTCGCGAGGTAGAGCGCGAGGTTCGCGGCGATCACGCTCGTGCCCGCGCCGCCCTTGGCGCCGCCGACCGCGATCGTGCAGCCCGCGCGCGGGCGCCGTTCGGTCTTCGCGCCGTCGCGCTCGGCCTCGCTCTCGGAGTCGCTCTCGGCCTCGGGCTCGCGGAAGAGATCGAGCTCGGGTGGCGCGCTCGGCTGCGTCGCGTCAGTCCGCGCGCGATCGCGGCCCCGACCTCCCGACTCGTCGCCCGCCATGCGGCCCGCTGCTTACCAGCGCGCCCCGGCGCACGCAACGCGCTGTGCCCGCCTGCTCGTTCCGGCAGGAGCACCGGCGGGCGCCTGTGCTACCTTCTGCCTCGTGGAGTCACCAACTCCGCGCGCTGCCCGCGACCGACACGTCAGCTCCGGCGCACACCCGGAGCGGCGGGAGCTTCGCGCGAAGACCGGCCTCGGAGCGCCGGTGCTCGTCCTCAACCGCAGCTTCCAGCCGGTGCGCATCACCACCGCGCGCCATGGCTTCACGCTGCTCTACCTCGGGCGCGCGCGCGCGCTCGATCGCAGCTACGAGCCGCACGACTTCTCGGAGTGGGCGCAGCTCGCGCACCTCGAGGGCACCGCGGCGTCCGACGGCGACGAGTACATCGGCACGCCCCGAGGCAAGATCCGAGTCCCGCGCGTGCTCCTGCTCTCGGGCTACAACCGCGTACCGCACGCGCCCCTGCGGCTCTCGCGCCGCAACATCTTCCTGCGCGACGGCTTCACCTGTCAGTACTGCCACCGCCGTCCCGGCACGCGCGAGCTCAACCTCGATCACGTGATGCCGCGCTCCCGGGGCGGCCGCTCGACGTGGGAGAACCTCGTGACCTCGTGTCGCGAGTGCAACCTGCGCAAGGGCTGGGCGACGCCCGAGGAGTCGGGCATGCCCCTGCGCACGCGACCGGCGCGACCGGGCTGGAGCACCGCGCTGATCATGGCGGCACCGACGCGGCGCTACGCCGAGTGGGAGCCCTTCCTCGCCGGCATCGAGGGCCCGGTCGTGCCCGAGGAAGAAGACGACGACGCCGACGCCGCCGAGGAGTGAGCCCCGGGCGGGAGTGCTCGCCCCGGAGCGCCCGTACGGGAGTGCGCGCAGCAGCCAGCAGGAGTGCTCGCCCCGGAGGGCGCGTACGGGAGCGCGCGCCGCGCGCGCGGACGGAAGCGACCGGAGCGGGCGAGCCGATCAATCAGCGCGCGGACGGGAGGGAGCGGAGCGGGCGAGCCGATCTTGGGGCACCCCCGGCGGGAGTGCTCGCCCCGGAGCGCCCGTACGGGAGTGCGCGCAGCGCGCGGACGGGAGGGAGCGGAGCGGGCGAGCCGATCTTGGGACAGCCCCCGGAGTGCTTCAGCTGGACCAGGTGGCTTCGTAGACGTCGGCGTCGTCGCCGAGCGCGGCCGACGACGCCAGTCGCACGTCGACGTCGCGCGCGCCCGCCATCCGCAGCGCCTCGTCGAGGAAGCCCATCATCGCGACCGAGCGCGCGAGCCCCGAGCCCGCGAGCGCGTGGACCTCGAGCCGGCCGAGCCCGCGCGCTGCGGTCGTCACCTTCGGATCGCCGACCGCGAAGAAGCGGCGCCAGAGCTCGGCCGCCATCGCGAAGAGGAGCTCGGGCGTGACGGTGCGCACCAGCGCCTCGGGCGAGCCTCGTCCGATCGCGCGCCGCGCGAGGTGCCGTCCCGCCTCCGCGATCAGCCGGCGATCTCCCGCCGCGAACCCGCGATCCGCCTCCTCGAGCACGGCGAGCGTCGAGACCGGATACCACGCCGCGACGTCGATCTTCGCGCGCAGGACCTCGCGCAGCTCGGGCTCGAGATCCGCGAGCAGGCGCTCGTAGCGCGGACCGCCCAGGCGATCGCGGAGGAAGTCGAGCACGCCGCGCAGCACCTCGCCGCGCACGCCGTCGACGCCGTCGACCGAGGGCGGAGGCGAGCTCTCGATGCGCCCGTCCGGGCCGCGCAGCACTGCCTCGCGCGCCTGCAGCTCGCGCATGTCCCACGTGAACGTGTCGGTCGGCTCGGGCTCTTCGGCGAGCGGCGCCGCCCCGAACGGCACGAGGGCGGCGGCCATCTGC
The DNA here is from genome assembly GCA_030855295.1 of Myxococcota bacterium. Classification (GTDB taxonomy): domain Bacteria; phylum Myxococcota_A; class Polyangia; order Polyangiales; family Sandaracinaceae; genus Sandaracinus. The sequence goes on from JALYRN010000851.1 coordinate 2,155, forward strand.
GCCGCGTTCTGGAAGCGCTCCTCGGGATGCTTCGAGAGCGCGCGCTGCACCACGGCGTCGAGCCCCGCCGGCAGACCGGCGCGCACGCGCGCGAGCGGCGCCGGCTTCGCCTCGAGGATCGATCGACAGAGCTCGGGGAAGTTCGGCCGATCGAACGGCTTGTGGCCCGCGAGCATCTCGTACAGCAGCACGCCGACGGCCCAGATGTCGACGCGTGCGTCGCGCCCGCGCTCGCCCTGGAGCTGCTCGGGGCTCGCGTAGAACGGCGTGCCCATGGTGCGGCCCGAAGGCGTCAGATCGTTGGGCCCGCTGGGATCGAGCACCGCGTCGATGAACGTCGAGATCCCGAAGTCGAAGATCTTCACGAAGTCGGAGCTGCCGCCCTTCGTGGTGAGCATCACGTTCTCGGGCTTCAGGTCGCGATGCACGATGCCGCGCGCGTGCACCGCCGCGAGCCCCGCGAGGATGCCTCCCGCGATCTGCACCGCGCGCGCCGGCTCGAGCGGCGGTCCCTCCTTCAGCAGCTTCGCGAGGCTCTGCCCGCGCACGTACTCCATCACGATGTAGGGCGCGCCCGTGGGCTCGACGCCCATGTCGAGCATCTCGACGATGTGCGCGTGGCCCGCGCTGGCCGCGATGCGCGCCTCGCGCTGGAAGCGCGCGAGGGTCGTGCCGTCGTCGGCCAGGTGCGTGTGGAGCACCTTGAGCGCGACGGTCCGACCGATCGCGACGTTCTCGGCCTTGTAGACGCTGCCCATGCCACCGTGGCCGAGCAGTCGCTTGACCCGGTATTTTCCAGCGACGAGGCTGCCGACCAGCCGCGAGACCGCGCCCGCAGAGAGGTCGCCGCCCCTGTCGGAAGGGGTCAGCATCGAGCCAGGATAGCGCCCCACGCGGACCTCGCGGAAGGAGTTCGCATCGCCCCGTCGCACCGACGCGCGGAACCGGCGACGCGCGCCCGCAACATCCTACATCGTGCGTCGATGAGCGCGGCCATGCGACGCGCATCACTCCTCGCCCTGCGCTGGTCCGTCCTGCTCGCCGCGACGCTCGCGGCGTGCCTCGAGCTCCCGCCGCCACCGGCGCCGCGAGACGCGGCCGTTGCCATCGACGCCCCCGAGCCGCCGCGCATCCTCGCGATCACCGTGCTGGACGCCAGCGATCGCGCTTGGAACGAGGACGCGATCCCCCGCTCGCCGCGGGTGTCGATCACGGCATCGGCGCCGATCGGCGGCGATCCCGAGCCAGTGATGCTGCTCGCCGGAGACGGCGACGACGCGCTGCTCGAGGACCTCGCGGGCGCGCCGCTGCGCGCGAGCACGGCCGCGCGTTCGATCGCGTGCGAGCGCGTCGTCGACGGCGCCCGGATCGAGCTGCGACCGCTCGCGC
>JALYRN010000852.1 GCA_030855295.1 Myxococcota bacterium
GCGCCAGGGCTCGCCGCGCTCGGCGCCTCCGGGATGGCGGCCGCGTCATCGGACGTCGCACCCCCGGCGAAGCCGAAGAACGCAGGCGCCTGCTGCTGGTCGGGCACCGGCCCGAGGATCTCGTCGAGGTCCGCGGCACGTCGCTTGGGAGCGGTCGCGGCGCTGCCTTCGACCTTCTCGAGCGCCTCGTTCACGTGCGCCGCGGCGGTACGCAGCGGTCCGCCGAACTCCGTCGGGATCAGCTTGTCGACCTCGCGCTTCGCGAGCCGCTCGGTCGCCGCGCGGAACTTCGCGAGCGGGCGATCGCGCTCGAGCCACACGAAGAAGAGCCCGATCAGGAACGCGAGGATGCCCGCGACGATCAGCGCGATCCCGGGCGTGCTCGTCGCCAGCGCGGTCCAGTCCTGCGCCGACGGCATCGAGAAGATCGCGAGCGGGGAGCCGGTCGTCGGGACCGGACGCGCAATCGCGTAGCCGACCTGCGCGTGGCTCGCGGCGCCGACCACCAGCGAGTACACGGCGAGCCCGCCGGTCGGCAGCTCCATCGGATCGGTGCGCTCACCGCGCGCCATCGCCTCGCTCGTGAGCACCTCGCCGAGCGGCGCCGCCATGTCCTCCTGGCGGGGCGCGGACGTGTTCGGCGGCAGCGCCTCCTCGTCGGCCATCGCGCTCGCGAACATGCGGTCGCGATAGAAGAAGCCGACGCTCGCGCCCGAGAGGCGCGACGACAGGAGCTGCGCGAACTGCGCGTCGACGCGCTTGCCGTGCACGATCGCGCCGACGTACTGGCCGCCGTCGATCACGGGGCGCGCGGCCATCCGGTACACGTCGTCGTGGAACACCCAGACGTCGTCGCGCACGTAGCCGTCGAGCGCGCGGCGGACCAGCGGGATCTCGCCGATGCCGGCGCCCCGCGGAGGCGGCGGGCCTCCGACCTGCGCGACGATGATCCCGTTCGCGTCGGTCGCGAAGAGGAGCTCACCGCTCATGCCCTCGAGCTGCCGGTTGAGCTCGGTCAGCCGCGTGGTCAGGCGCTGCACGGTCGCGGAGTCGATCGCGGCGTCGCCGCGACGGCCGGTCGCCTCGCGCAGCGCGCTCCGCACGTCGCCGTGCGCCGCGAGCGGCGTGATCGCGTCGATGCGCGAGCGCGCGTCGAGCTTGAGGATCGCCTCGAGCTCGAAGCGATCACGGCGCAGCCCGTCGCGCACCGCCTCCTCGCTGCGCTCGTCGATCGCGCGCACCGAGACCATGGCGAAGGCGAGGCCCATGACGGCCGCGATCGCGAGCAGCAGGTACCAGACACGAGAGAGGATCATGGAACCGTGACCTCGTCAGGGCTGAGCGGCAGCGCCGGCCGCAGGTGCGGCGTCGGCAGCGGGAGCGGCGTCGGCGTCGGCGTCGGGAGCGGCGTCGGCGTCGGGAGCGGCACGGAGCTGGATCGCCGGGATCGTGAGCGAACCGCCCTCGGGCACGACCACCTCCTGGGTGCTCAGCTCGCGCGCGCCGTGGAACACGTGGAGCTGATAGGTGCCGGGCGCGACGCCGCGGAACGTGTACGCGCCGTTCGGCTCGACGAACGCGCGGGACACGAGATCCGGCAGCACGTGCAGATGGCCGCGCACGTGCGGGTGGATCCGATCGCGCACCGGGAAGTCGCCGGCCTCGGCGGGCATCGTGATCGGGCGCGCGTTGCCGGGCGCAGTCTGCGTCGCGCCGAAGTCGCTGTTGCCCTCGGCGAAGAGCTCGTAGGGGATGCCGTCGTCGTTGCGGATCTGGATCGCTGCGCCGGCGCGCGCGACGATCGTCGACGGCGCGAGCGCGCCGTTGTGGACGCGATACGGAGGCTGCTCGCCGTCCGACATCGGCCCGCCGGTGAGCACGACCGCGAGCTCGCGCGGCGCGTCGACCCGACGGGTCCGCGCGTCGAGCACGCCGTTCCACTCCTCCCAGTAGCGCGCCCGCTGCGCCTCGCCCTCGGGCGCGGCCTCCGACGCGAGGTCGGAGGGGATCGTCATCGTGCCGCGCACGTCCGCGCTGGCCACCGCCGAGATCGCCGCAGGCACGCCCGCAGCGAGGAGCACGATGGCGACGCCGACGCGGACCGCGCGGACCGCCTCCCGCCTGGGGCGGAGCGAGCGCTCCGGGATCGATCGGCTCTCGTTCGCGCTCCGATTCTCGGAGCGCCGGACCGTTCCTCGCATGGACCTCCTGCCCTCTTCCGCCCGCGGAGCCCGCGCGCGGACTTCCGCTCGGCCAGCCGCCCACGGCCGTACCGAGGCTCCTGCCGAGTGACGGACGAGCCCCGGAACGAGCCTGGAACGACGGGCCGAGCGTAGCGAAAGCGGACGCTTGGGGTCAATCGTGGTGCGCGGATTCCGCTGGAGCTGCCGAGCGCGGCGCGACGAGCGACGAGCGAGCGGATCAGAACAGATCGCGGAGCCCGACCTCGGGCTTCTTCTTCTGCCCGAGGACCACGTTGACCGCGCGAACGATGCGCGTCTTCACGGGACCGCCGATGTCGCGGCCGAGCATCGCCTTGCTGATCGCGGCGCCGGTGACCGGGCGTCCGGAGCGGGGCTTCTGCTTGAGGACCTCTTCGTCCTTCTCCGCCTTGCCGCCCTTCATCGCCTTCTTGGTGGCGGCGAGCTTCTTGTCCTCGTCCTTGCGGGTCTCGATCTGCTCGGAGGCGAGGACGACGCGGCGCGGATCGATCTTGTTCGTGGTCAGGAAATCGTTGAGCTTCGTCATGTCTCTTCTGGTGCCTGGTTCGCGGGGGCCGGCAGCCTAGCAGATTCCCGGCCGGCTGCCGCGGGGCTCGGAGCCGGTCCGAAATCGACTCAGAAGCTGCCCGACAGCTGCAGTCCGCGGGGATCGAGGCGCAGGCTCGCGTGGGCAGCGGTGTCGATCGACGTCTCGGAGGGTGCGCTCGCCCAGAGGACGATCCCGATCGTCGCGGCGAGCGCGCCGGTGATCGCGCCCGCGACCGAGACCGCGCGCAGGATGTCCTGATCGCCCTGCCGATCCGAGAGCTGCAGCGCTTCGGTGCGGATCGCGTCGCAGGCCGGCGCGCCCATCATCCCGACGCACGCCCTGATCGCTGGCTCGAGCGCGATCAGGCGCGCGTCGGTGCTCGCGATCTCCGACTCGTTCCAGATCATCAGCGGCACGCCCGCCGCGACCAGCACCCCGCCGAGGATCGTCAGCACCTGCCCGGCCGTGCGCTGCGAGTCGGCGGCGGCGACGCGCGCGCTGCGGGCGTCGGGCGTCCACTCGAGCGACGGCGCGACCACCAGTGACTGCTGCGGTGTGATGCTGACCTCGCCGCGCCACGGCTGACGCTCCGACGCGTCGATCTCGATCACGTGCGCACCGATCGGCAGGCGGAGCTCGCCGAGCGCGCTCCGCTCCGCGCCGTCGACGCGCAGCGCGTACGACACGCCCGGCATCCGCAGCTGCAGCGCGCCGATGTCGTCCGGGGCCGGGTCGGGATCGACGTCCATCCGCAGCCGCACCTCGAGCTCGGCCTGATCCGCGA
>JALYRN010000131.1 GCA_030855295.1 Myxococcota bacterium
CCCCCAGCAGGCTCAGCGCGATCATCGGCGCGATCACGTCGAACGCGAGCAGCGCCGCGAGGCCGGTGGGCGGCCGCCCGCGCGCGAGCACCGTGCGAGGCGCCGCGAGCACCGCGCGATGCTCGAGGTACTTCGCGGCGAGCAGACCCTGCCCGAGCGGGATCGTGATCGTCATCAGCGGAAGCGCGGCGAGCAGCCCGAGCGGCGTCGCAGCGCGCTCGAGCGTGCGGGCCGCGAGCATCGCCGCGATCAGCGCCGGCGAGAGCTGCAGCGAGTACACCGCGAACGCGAGCCCGAGATGACGGAGCGCGCCCGAGCGCGCGACCAGGAACGCGCTCTCGACCGCCGCGCCGCCGATCCGTCCGCCGCGATCGATCAGCACCAGCGGCGCGTACGAGAACGGCGCGATGAAGCCGACCGCGAGCACGGTCGAGCCCACGATCAGCCCGACGCGGCGCAGCGCCTCGGGCCACGGCAGCGGCCCGTCGGACGCGTCGGCGGTCGCGACGTCGGGCCCGATCCCGAGCGCCGCGAGCCACCCCGCGAGCGCGACCACCAGCACCGTGCACAGCACCACCACGGCCGCCGCGACCCACGTGCGCCCTCGCGCTCGCGTCGTGCCCGAGGCCGCGGCGAGCTGCACGCCGTACAGCTCGCACACGAACCACGGCCCGATCACCGCGCCGAGCCCCGCGCACACCGCGCACAGCGAGAGCACGATCGCGGCGCCCAGCGCGATCGAGATCACGGGGTGCATCCGCAGCAAGCGCATGCTCGTCCGGAGCGTCTGGGGCACCGCGATCACCGGGCTCATCGTAGCTGCTCCCGCGTGGCCCCCGCCTCGCGCCTGCGATATACAGGCGCGCGGGAGCACGAGCGGGTTGGAGCACATCTTCCGGGCAGGGCTCTTCGAGGGCGACGTCGCGATCGTGACCGGTGGCGGCACCGGCATCGGCTACGTCGTCGCGCGCGAGCTCGGCACGCTGGGCGCGAAGATCGCGATCTGCGGGCGCCGCGCCGAGCCGCTCGCGAAGGCCGCGGAGGAGCTCGCGCAAGACGGCATCGAGGTCCACCACCAGACCTGCGACATCCGCAAGCCCGAGGAGGTCGAGGCCTTCGTCGACGCGACGCGCGAGCGCTTCGGGTCGGTGTCGATCCTCGTCAACAACGCGGGCGGTCAGTTCCCGACGCCGGCCGAGCACCTCGCGCCGAAGGGCTTCGAGGCGGTCGTCCGCAACAACCTGCTCGGCACCTGGACCATGACGCACGCGGTCGCGAAGCGCGCGTTCATCCCCGCCAAGCGCGGCCGCATCGTCAACGTGATCGCGAACGTCGCGCGCGGCTTCCCGGGCATGGCCCACACCGGCGCGGCGCGCGCGGGCGTCGAGAACCTCACCAAGACGCTCGCCGTCGAGTGGGCGGTGCACGGCATCCGCGTCAACGCGGTGGCGCCCGGCGTGATCAAGACGACCGGCACCGCGCAGTATCCGAGCGAGCTCCTCGAGATCTCGCGCGCGGCGACGCCGCTCAAGCGGCTCGGCAGCGCCGAGGAGTGCTCGCACCTGATCGTCTACCTGCTGAGCCGGCAGGCGGACTTCGTCACCGGACAGACCTTCTACATCGACGGCGGCGCGAGCCTCTGGGGATCGGCCTGGCAGATCCCCGACGACGAAGTCCCGCAGTATCCTCCGTACAAGCTGCCCGAATGAGCGAACAGCCCCAGCCCGAGTCCGAGCCCAAGGCGAGCGAGGTCGAGCCTGCGACCGCGGCTGCGCCTGCGCCTGCGAAGAAGAAGCGCAAGCGCGGCGAGAAGCGCGAGCCCGCGGCGCCGGTCGTGCTCCCCGGCGAGGGCACGCCCGAGGGCGAGCTGCTGCGCGACGCGAACGCTGCGTTCGAGGCCGGCAACTATGCGCGGGTGCGCGCGCTGACCGCTACGCTCGCGAAGGCGTCGGATCCGTTGATCGTCGACGCGGCCGCGGACCTGCGGCGCCGCGTGTCGGTCGACCCGGTGCAGATCTGGTTCCTGCTCGCGTGCCTGCTCGCGCTGATCACGATCACGTACGTGTACATCCTCTCATGACGCGAACCACGCTCACGCTCTTCGGAACGCTCCTTCTTCTCGCGGCGATCGCGGGCTGCGGTGGCGGCCAGGCGCGCCCCGCCGGCCTCGATCCCGATCGCCTCGATCCGCGCGCGCTCTACCCGATGCGCGAGGACTACGTGTGGTCCTACAACGTCGACACCGGCACCGGCATGAACACGTTCGCGGTGTCGCGCGTGGTCTCGGTCGAGGGCGATCGCTACGTCATCACCAACGGCGGCGAGGAGATCATCTACGAGCTCCGCGAGGGCGGCATCTTCCGCCCGCCGACCGGCACGTGGCTGCTGCGCGCGCCGATCGAGGTCGGCGCGAGCTGGGAGACGACGGGCGGGCTGACCGCGCGCGTGGTGTCGGTGACCGAGTCGGTCGACGTGCCGGCCGGGCACTTCGACGGCTGCGTCGACGTCGTCGAAGAGGGAGGCGACTCCGGCCGCCGCATCCGCACCGTCTATTGCGCGGGGGTCGGTCCGACGGTCGTCGAGTCGCGTCAGGAGCTGCAGCTCCGCGACGAGCCGCTCACCGTGCGCGGCGAGCTGATCGGTCTGGTCCGCGGCGTCGAAGACGCCGAGGAGCCCGAGGGATACGAAGGTCCGTGAGCTCCAGCCCGAGGTGACGACGATGCGCTCTTCCCTTCCGATGATGCTCGCGCTCTCTCTCGCGCTCGTCGCGTGTGGCAGCGACCCAGCGGCGGATCCCGACGGCGGCAGCACGCCCCGCATCGACTCCGGCACGACGCCGATCGACGGCGGCCCGATCGGCACCGACGCCGGCCCCGTCGTCGCCGACTCCGGCCCGCGCCCCGACGGCGGACCGAACGCCGACTTCGCGACCGTCGACTTCGGCCCGCACCCGCTCGCGGTCGGTCAGGAGCGCACGGTCTGCGTCGTCCTCGACGCGGGCAACGAGATGGCGCGCCAGGTCCGCGCGATCCGCACGCACCTGCCGATCGGCAGCCACCACATGATCCTCTATCGCACCAGCGAGCCGGTGCGCGAGACGCCGTATCCGTGCTTCCCGTTCGCCGACGGGGGCGAGGCGATCTTCATCGCGGAGACGGTCGAGGCGTCGCTCGAGTACCCGGCCGACGCCGCGCTCGCGTTCGGTCCGAGCCAGCACGTGCGCCTCGAGATCCACCAGGTGAACTACACCGAGGCGCCGATCGGCGTCACGGCGTCGGTCACCTTCGACTTCTATCCGGTGGGCGAGCCCGCGCACGCGCCGGTGCAGTTCCTCTTCACCGGCGACATGGGCCTGACGCTCCCGCCGCGCGAGACCACGACGGTCCACAGCTTCCACCGGGTGCCGAGCGGCGCGCGCATCTTCGCGCTCACGTCGCACACGCACTCGCTCGGCACCTACGCCGCGATCCACCGGGCGCGCTCCGAGACCGACTTCGACGAGCCGCCGCTGCACGAGTCGACCGAGTGGGCCGAGCCGCCCCTCGACACCTTCGATCCCCCGCTCGAGCTCCCCTCCTCCGAGGGCCTGCGCCTGACCTGCGAGTACATGAACAACACCGAAGCGACGGTCACCTTCGGCCTCGGCTTCGAAGACGAGATGTGCTTCCTCTGGGCGTACTGGTATTGAGGGGGCGTTCGGCGAGGCGGAGGCGGAGGGCTGAGGCGCCGGTCAGGCGTCGGTGCGGCGCGGGCCGTGGGTCCTCCGCTCCCAAGTCGCGGCGGGCTGCCTGGCGCTGTCGGCGTGGCGTCGGGAAGCGGAAGTCGATCGGTCGCGCGCAACGCGCGTCCGATCGACGCACGTCGGCGGTGAAGGCCTCGTCACGCCCCGCCGCTCGACGGTCGCGGAGGACCCACGGCCCGCGTCTGCTGCACGCGGCTCGGCACGCGAGCGCGGCCGGATCGCTGCCGATCGGGACCGAGCCGCTGTGCGGCTCGGACGATCGTGGAGAGCAGCGCGCGCGCTCCGCGCGCCCGACTGCGGACGATCGCGCGCCGGCAATTCGAACCCATGTCTCGAGCGGGAGCGTTCGGGTGCGTCGAGCGCGCGATGAACGCGCCAGTCGGTCCTGATCGCCTACTCGGTTGGCGGCGCGAGGTCGGCGTTTGCGCGAACGCGCGGCGGAACGCGGGTGGAGCGCGCGTTGCAGCGCGCCGACGCTGGTGATCGTGGTGATCACCGACGAGGACGACTGCTCGGTTGCCGACGCGCGTGCGAGGAGCTCGCGGGACGTCACTCCGCGGGGGAGGTCGAGCACCGAGGCGAGCGTCACCAGCGATGCGTGGTGGACTACGTCGCGCCCGGCGGTCTCGGCTCGGGGTGGACGATCGAGCGCGCGCGCGAGCTGCCCGCGAACAGCCTCGTCCCGCGCAACTGCGGCGAGGACGGCGTCTGGCTGCGGAGCGCGGGCGAGCAGCCGCACTCGCTCTCCGACTTTCGGCTGACCTGTCCGGGGACGCTCGGGCCCGACGGCGGAGCCTGCGAGTGACGAGCCTCATGACGTTCGCCGAGCGCGGCTGGTAGGGCGCGGTCTCGCGACCAGATCTCCGCGTTCGTGACGCGGAGGTCGAGGGATGGGCGAGCGGCGGTTCGAGGGGCGCGTCGCGCTGATCACGGGGGCGAGCAGCGGGATCGGGCGGGCGGCGTGCCTGCGGCTCGCGCGCGAGGGGGCGGACGTCGTGGTGTGCTACGCGGGCGGGCGAGAGCGCGCCGAGAAGGTCGCGGCGGAAGCGCGGGAGCTCGGGGTCCGGGCGGTGATCGTGCAGGCGGATGTGTCGCAGGAGAGCGACGTGCTGCGACTCTTCGAGGAGAGCGAGCGCGCGCTCGGGCCGATCGACGTGCTCGTCAACAACGCGGGGATCCAGTCGGAGTCGGCGTCGCACGAGACGAGCGTGGAGGACTTCGAGCGCGTGATCGGCGTCGATCTGCGCGGCGCGTTCCTCTGCGCGCGCTCGGCGCTGCGCTCGTTCCTCGAGCACGATCGGCGCGGCACGATCGTCAGCACCTCGAGCGTGCACGCGCTGATCCCGAAGCCTCGCTACCTCGCGTACGCGATGGCGAAGGGCGGGCTGACGAACATGACGCGCACGCTCGCGCTCGAGTACGCGGGGCGCGGCATCCGCGTGAACGCGGTGGGGCCGGGGGCGATCGCGACGGCGATCAACGAGTCGTGGAAGGATGATCGCGAGGCACGCGACGAGGTCGAGGCGCACATCCCGATGGGGCGCGCGGGGGAGCCCGAGGAGATGGCGGCGGTGATCGCGTTCCTCGCGTCGGACGACGCGTCGTACGTCACCGGACAGACGCTCTACGCCTGCGGCGGGCTCACGCTCTACCCGGAATTCCGGGAGCCCTGGAGCTCCTGAGGCGCGCCGTTCGCGCACCGCGCCGCGAGCGCCTTTTCGAGGCCGGAAAAGTCATGTGATTTCGAATGGTTACGCGCGCGGTCGACGGTTGCTGCGCGAGGGCTTCCGGAGTATGCTCAGCCCCTCTTTTCGGGGGGACGCGAAGCAGGCATGTCCGTCAGCGACAACGATCCGATCATCCCGACCGCCGCGCCCCCCGTTCCTCCCGAGTACGGCGAGAAATCGATCCAGGTGCTCGAGGGCCTCGAGGCGGTCCGCAAGCGCCCCGGCATGTACATCGGCGACGTCCACGACGGGACGGGGCTGCACCATCTCGTGTGGGAGGTCGTCGACAACGCGGTCGACGAGCACCTCGCCGGTCACTGCGATCGCATCCTCGTCTCGCTGCACACCGATGGCTCGGTCACGGTCGTCGACAACGGTCGCGGCATCCCGGTCGGCATGCACGACAAGGGCGTCAGCGCGGCCGAGGTCGTGATGACGGTGCTGCACGCCGGCGGCAAGTTCGACAACGACAGCTACAAGGTGTCGGCCGGTCTGCACGGCGTCGGCGTCAGCGCGGTCAACGCGGTCAGCGAGTGGCTGCGCCTCGAGATCCGCCGCGACGGCCAGGTCTGGTCGCAGGAGTACCGCAAGGGCGTGCCGCAGGCGCGCATCGCGCCGACCGGCGTCACCGACAAGAGCGGCACCAAGGTCAGCTTCCGCCCCGACCCCGACATCTTCACGAACATCGTGTGGAACTGGGAGATCCTCAACAACCGCTTGAGGGAGATCTCGTTCCTCAACGCCGGGCTGGTGATCGAGCTCGAGGAAGCGGGCGGCGAGGGCCGCAAGACGACCTACAAGTTCGAGGGCGGCATCCGCGAGTTCGTGCGGCTGCTCAACAAGAGCAAGACGCCGATCATCGAGGAGGTCATCTACATCCTCGACGAGCGCGACCGCATCCAGATCGAGCTCGCGCTGCAGTGGAACGAGTCGTTCCAGGAGCAGGTCTACTGCTACACGAACAACGTCCACAACAAGGACGGCGGCACGCACCTCACGGGCCTGCGCGCGGCGCTGACGAAGACCGTCAACGCGTACGGCACGCAGCACAAGCTGCTCAAGGACCTCAAGGACACGCCGCTGACCGGCGAGGACGTGCGCGAGGGGCTGACCGCGATCGTGTCGGTGAAGCATCCCGACCCGAGCTTCAGCTCGCAGACGAAGGACAAGCTCGTCTCGAGCGAGGTGAAGGGCATCGTCGAGAGCATCGTGAACGATCGCCTCGCGGTGTACTTCGAGGAGCACCCCGCGGAGGCGCGGCGCGTCATCGACAAGTGCGTGATGTCGGCGCGCGCGCGCGACGCGGCGCGCAAGGCGCGCGAGCAGGTGCAGCGCAAGGGGATGCTCGACACCTCGAACCTCCCGGGCAAGCTCGCCGACTGTCAGGCGAAGGATCCCGCGGAGAGCGAGCTCTACATCGTCGAGGGTGACTCGGCCGGTGGCTCGGCCAAGCAGGGTCGCGATCGTCGCACGCAGGCGATCCTGCCGCTGCGCGGCAAGATCCTGAACGTCGAGCGCGCACGCTTCGACAAGATGCTGGCGAACCAGGAGGTCGGGACGCTGATCACGGCGCTGGGCGCGGGGGTCGATGCGAGCGGCAACTTCGACATCGACAAGCTCCGCTACCACCACGTGATCATCATGACGGACGCCGACGTCGACGGATCGCACATCCGGACGCTGCTGCTGACGTTCTTCTATCGGCAGATGCCGGAGGCGATCCGGCGGGGCTACATCTACATCGCGCAGCCGCCGCTCTATCGCGTGAAGAAGGGCAAGAAGGAGCAGTACCTCAAGGACGAGGATGCCTTCGCGCGATACGTGATCGAGTCGGGCATCGACGGCGTGCTGGTGCGGACGACCGGCGGACAGGTGCCGCTCTCGGGCGACTCGCTGAAGCGCCTGCTCGACGACATGACGAAGTGGCGGCGGCTGCTGCGCGGCATGGAGCGTCGGCTCGAGCCGTCGATCATCGAGGCGCTGGTGCGCTCGCCGATCGGTGGCTCGCTCGGGCTCGACGCCGAGACGCTGAAGGACCGCGCGAAGGTCGAAGAGGCGGTCGCGATGGTCGAGGCGTACGTCGGCGACAAGGTGCCGGACCTGCTGCCGATCGTCGCGCGCATCGAGGAGGACGCCGAGCACAGCAAGCTGCGCGTCCGCTTCAGCACGCGCGCGGGCGTGTCGTCGAAGGTGACGACGATCGATCACGACTTCGTGACGGCCGCCGAGTACGAGCAGATGCGCGCGATCTGGGCCGGCGTCCACGCGCTCGGCACGCCGCCCTTCGTCGCGATCACCAACGCGGGCGAGGACGGGCAGAGCGAGCGCGAGCCCGAGACCGTCGGCAGCATCGACGACCTCGTCACGTGGGTCGAGGCGCGCGGCCGCAAGGGACTGTCGATCCAGCGGTACAAGGGCCTCGGCGAGATGAACCCGGAGCAGCTCTGGGACACCACGATGAACCCCGACACCCGCGTCCTGCTGCAGGTCCGCGTCGACGACGCGCTCGAGACCGACCAGCTCTTCTCGCTCTTGATGGGCGACGAGGTCGAGCCGCGCCGCGAGTTCATCGAGGCCCACGCCCTCGACGTGAAAGAGCTCGACATCTGATCCGCGCGGGTGGGCGTCGATCGCGACGCGCGCGCCCCGCACGTCGAGCACGCGCGCTTGCTCCAGGCTCGCTGCGAGAGCTCGCCGTCCGGGTGAGCCCGTGGGCCGGCGTGAGCCGAGCGATGGCGAGCGCCGTGCGCGCGCCTACATCAGGGAGCGGTGAACGAGCCTCCCGCGCAGCCTCCGGTCGACGGTCTCGGATGCCGCGTGCACTTGTTCGTCGCGCCGGGCGGCGACGAGATCCGCGCGCTGGTCGAGCGCCACGGGGTGGGGCCCGAGATCGTCGAGCACGCGCTCGATCCGCGGGAGCGCGTGCGGCTGCACGAGGTCGCGGGGGTGTCGCTGATGGTGTTGCGGGTGCCGTGCCGGACGACGGGTACGAGCGGGCCGCCGTATCGGACGGCGCCGCTCGTCGTCGTGCGCACGGCGCGCGAGGTCGTCGTGATCTCGGCGGCGGAGAACGACGTGGTGGCTGCGCTGCGCGTCGCGCGCGATCAGCCGCCGTCGACCTCCCCGATTGGCGTGGCCGTGCGCGCGCTCGAGGCGACCGCGAGCACGTACCTGACGTACCTCGAGGAGATCGAGTCCGCCACGTCCGGCATCGAGCAGCGCCTGGCGCTCTCACTACGCAACGAAGAGGTCCTCGAGCTGCTGCAGTACCAGAAGACGCTGGTGCACTTCACGGCCGCGCTGCGCGCCTCGTTCGCGCTGGGCGAGCGCTTGCTCGCGAGCGGCGCGAGACGTGGCGACGACGACGAGGAGCGCGCGGTGCTCCAGGACGCGGTGGTCGAGCTCCGACAGGCGCTGGAGGTAGCCGACCTCGCTCGCGAGACGCTCGGAGAGACGATGGACACGTTCGCGTCGCTGATCTCGAACAACCTCAACGACGTGATGAGGGTCCTCGCCGCGGCTGCGATCGTGCTCACGCCGCCGGTGGTGATCGCGAGCTTCTGGGGGATGAACGTGATCATCCCGTTGCGCGACGAGCCGTACGGGTTCGCGATGCTGGTGGCGGCATCGCTCACCGTCAGCGCAGTGGTCGCCGGGGTCCTTCGGCTTCGCCGCTGGATGTGAGCGACGACGGCTCGCGATCGAGGCGAGCCGTGCCCACACTCTCGGCGAAATGCAGATCCTCGACAGCTCCGTGTCCGTGATCGCGCGGCGGATCATCGAGTCGCGGCTGCGCTCTCCATCGGTGGCGCGTCTCGCGCCGCTGCGCGCGATCGCCGCCGACACGGCATGGCAGGCGGTGAGGGGTGAGGCGGGCTCGCTTCGCGAGGCGCTGCGGGCCGGAGATCCCGCGGCGCGGCGCTCGCTGGCGGACCTGGCGGAGCGCGCGATCACGACGATGCGCGCAGAGATGCGCGCCGAGGCGGTTCGGCGCGGGATGGTCGATCGGATCGCGGCCGATCTCGACGCGCGCTTCGCCGACACGCTCGAGGCGGAGTGGATGGACGACCCGGCGTTCGATCCGATCGCGCGGGTGCGGGTGCTCGGGCACCTCGATCACCTGAACACGATGGTCGGCAGCTATGTCGCGTTCTTCGACGCGCTGCGGCCGCTGCTGCGGACCGACGGCGTGCCGACGCGCGTGCTCGATCTCGCGTCGGGGCATGGCGGCTTCGCGCTCGCGGTGGCGCGCATCGCGCGGCAGGAGGGGATCGCGCTCGAGATCCGCGCGACCGATCTGAAGCCGGAGTACCTCGCGCTCGGGGAAGCGCGGGCGCGCACCGAGGGCCTCGCCGCGTCGTTCGCGGTGCAGGACGCGCTCGATCTGTCGAACCTCGAGGAGGGCGCGTTCGACATCGTGGTGTGCACGCAGTCGCTGCATCACTTCCCAGCAGGGCTCGTCGCGGTGCTCGCGTCGGAGGCGAGCCGGATCGCGGCGCGCGGTGTGGTGCTGATCGACGGCTACCGCAGCCGCACGCACGCGGCGCTGATCGGATCGCTCGGGCTCCTGCGCTTCGGCGACGTCGTGTTCGCGCACGACACCTGGGTGTCGTTCCGGCGCTTCTTCGCGCCCGAAGAGCTGGGTCTGCTGGCGCGGCTCGGACCGAACGGCGTCAGCGCGGAGGCACGGTGGGCGCCGCCCGTGCACTGCGTCGTGGTGATTCCTGCGGAGCGCTGAGCCTGCAGGAGTGCGAGCCGATCAAGCGCGCGCGGACGGAAGCGACCGGAGCGGGCGAGCCGATGGACGAGCTCGGACGTCGACGCAATCAGGCGCGCGTGGGGCCGCGCTCGCTCCAGATCGCGCTCCAGCCACCACCGAGCTGGTGCTCGCGCACGCCTCGCACGCGCGAGAGCAGCGCGACGGCGATGCCGACGAGCACGCCGCTCAGCACCGCACCGAAGCCACCTCCCGCGATCGGAGCGCCGATCGCGAGCACGAGCCCGAGCACGAGGTTCGCGTGGCGCACCGGGCGCGTCGACTCGGTGATCGCGACGATGTCGCACGAGACGATCAGCGGCCCGACGAGCTGACCGAGCGTCGCGGCGGGCGGCCCGTAGCCGAGCACCGAAGGCGCCGCCATCATCCACACGCCGAGCGCCGCCGAGACGATCCGCGCGGCGATGCCGAGCCACTTGTGCATCGAGTCGCTCACGCCGTCGCCTCCGTCGCGCGCGCGCCCGGCGGGACGGTCTCCTTCTCGGGCGAGAGCCCCCAGAGCGTGCGCCACAGCGAGGCGCCGGAGTCCTTGGCGCGGCGCATGTGCTGCAGGCTCGCGAGGACCTCGTCCATCGCCGGGCCGATCATCACCAGCGAGATCAGCGCCGAGGCGAGGCAGAGGGTGCACCACTCGCCGTAGACGATCGGCTGGATCATCACGAGCACGATGCTGGCCGCGCCCAGCGGTCCGACCGCGAGGCCGAAGAGGATCACGATCCACGGCATGGTCCGCCAGCGCGCGCGCCCGCCGATCACGCCCGCGAGGGCGTCGAGCAGATATCCGAACGCGCCGAGCGCGGCGTCGGGGATCGGCAGGATGTTCGACACGCCGGACGTGAGGATCACGCGGCTGCCGTCGCCGAAGAACGGCTCCCACACCGAGGGGATGATCTCGAGCTGGAACAGCGAGAGATAGGTGGCGACGCCGAACCCGACGAGCGCGACGAGCGCGATCGGGATGCGCTGCGACCACGACGAAGGATCGTAGTCCCACCCCGGCGGGCAGTCGCGCTTCGGTCCGGGCATCTGCTCGGAATCGATAGGCACCAGGTGCGTACCTGAAAGTGTCAGGGCCTGATCACATGAGCTCGTGGTGCTCGGGAACGCGCTCGAGGAAGCTCGCGCGCCACGTCGGATCGACGATGCGCGCCGCGAGC
Organism: Myxococcota bacterium; assembly: GCA_030855295.1. Lineage (GTDB taxonomy): Bacteria > Myxococcota_A > Polyangia > Polyangiales > Sandaracinaceae > Sandaracinus. Next base: position 11,404 of record JALYRN010000131.1, read on the forward strand.
TCGTGCAGGCGCGCGCGACCACGGGCGCGCAGCGTGGCCGCTTCCTCGTGGCGCCCCGCCGCCTCGAGCGCGCGCACCGCGACCAGGAAGACCTCGCCCTCGCCCTCCTCGATCGCGCCGCTGCCGTCGCGGATCGCGAGCGCGCGCTGTGCGTGCG
>JALYRN010000853.1 GCA_030855295.1 Myxococcota bacterium
GCGCGCCCCTCCGCGACGCCGCCGCGCCCGCCGCGGGGCCGCACCGACCGCATCTCGTCGGCGCCCGATCCCGACGATCCGATCCACAACGAGAAGACCGTCGTCGCCGATCCGCGCCGCGGGAACCCGCACCGCTGAGCGTCGCCGATGCAGATCCACCTCGTCGACGGCACGTACGAGCTCTTCCGCGCGTTCTTCGGCGCGCCGTCCGCGACCGACGTGCACGGCCGCGAGGTGGGCGCGACCCGCGGCATCCTGCGCACGCTCGTCGCGCTGCTCGAGCCGGGGCGGCCGGACGGCGGCGCGACGCACGTTGCGGTCGCGTTCGACACGGTGATCGAGTCGTTCCGCAACGATCTCTTTCCCGGCTACAAGACGGGCGAGGGGCTCGATCCGGTGCTGCTCGCACAGTTCCCGCTCGCGGAGCGGGCCTCGCGCGCGCTCGGTCTGGTCACGTGGTCGATGATCGAGTTCGAGGCCGACGACGCGCTCGCGACCGGCGCCGCGCGCTTCGCGGCGGGCCCGGACGTCGAGCGCGTGGTGATCTGCTCGCCCGACAAGGACCTCACGCAATGCGTCCGTCCGAGCGGCGTCCGTCCGAGCGGCGTCGGCCCGAGCGGCGTGGCCGCGGAGATCGTGTGCCTCGATCGGCGCCGCAAGATCGTGCTCGACGAGGCCGGCGTGCGCGCGAAGTTCGGCATCGCGCCGCGCTCGATCCCCGACTGGCTCGCGCTGGTCGGAGACAGCGCCGACGGCATCCCCGGCGTGCCGCGCTGGGGCGAGAAGAGCGCGTCCGCGGTGCTCGCACGCTTCGTCCACCTCGAGGACATCCCCGACGATCCGAAGCGCTGGGGCATCCCGGTGCGGGGCGCCGACGCGCTCGCCGCGAGCCTGCGCGAGCGCCGCGAGGATGCGATCCTCTATCGAACGCTGGCGACGCTCCGCACCGACGTGCCGCTCGCCGAAGACGCCCCGGCGCTCGAGTGGCTCGGCGCCGATCGGGCCGAGCTCGCCTCGCTCTGCGCCGAGCTCGGCGAGTCCGATCTGCTCGACCGCGTGCGCCGCTTTCGCTGACTCGTCGACACGAGTGCTCGCCCCGGAGGGACGGGACGGGAGCGCGCTCGGACGGAAGGTCCCGGGCAGCGCCCGCAGCGTCAGAACCCGTCGTCTTCGTCGTCCGTCTCGCCGCCGCTGCTCTCGACGCCGCTCTCGCGCACGATCACCCGCCGTCGCTCCTCGACCGGCGTGTGGCGGCGCTCGGCCAGCGAGTTCACGCGGCGCACCACGCGATCGGCGGCCGGCGACAGGTGCCACCGCGCGACGACCTGCCCGTCCTCCTCTGCCCACTTGAGGAAGAGCACGAACTGCTGGTTCAGGACGCGCTGCTGGTTGCTCCGGATGCTCGCGTACCCCGGATCCGTCGGCCGCGTGACGAGCGTCACCTCGTCGGGCAGCTCGCCGTGGCGCTCGCGCCGCACGCGCGCGACGAGCCGGAACGTCTCGCGCCGATCGAGATCGACGTCGGTGCGCACGGTCGAGATCTCCACGAGCGCGATCGCATCGGCGAGCGACACACGGCGATCGATGTCCTCCTCCCAGTCGCGCAGCCATGCGCCCTCGAGCGAGGTGGGGTTCTCGATCAGATCGAGCCCGTTCTCGAACGCGACCGCGTGTTCGTCGGTGAACGGACCGGTCACCTGGACGGCCGGTGCCGCATCGCCCCCGCACCCCGCGGTGCCCGCGAGCGCGATGGCAGCGCACAGCGACGCGACGTGAAGCGCGAGGCGAGGGCGTGCGGAGGTGGGGCGTCGTCGATCCATGGAGGTGCAGGTATGCGGTTGCACGGCCTCCGGTCAAGGTTCGCCTCCGGTCACGGTTCGCCTCCGGTCACGGTTCGCCTCCGGTCACGGTTCGAAGGAGGAACCCTCTTCGTCGCCCTCGTGTGGAGGCACCGCGGCCCAGAGCTCCACCAGATCTCGCGCGAGCGGCGCGGTGAACGTGACGCGCTCCCCGCTGCGCGGATGCTCGATCGTGCAGCGATACGCGTGCAGCGCCTGCCGATCGTGCCCCAGGCGCGCCTGCAGATCCGCGGTCATCCCGGTCTCGATGCGCTCGAGGAAGGCGCCCTGCCCCTCCGGGCCGTACAGCTTGTCGCCGACGATCGGATGTCCGATCGCGGCGAGGTGCACGCGCAGCTGGTGCTGGCGGCCAGTGTGCGGCTTCAGGTGCACGAGCGTCCGATCGCCGCGCCGCGCGATCACGCGGTACTCGGTCTGCGCCGGCAGCCCGTCCTCGTGCACCTCCATCATCAGGTGCAGGCCCTCGGTCGCGCGACGCAGCCGCACCTCGATCCGGCCCTCGTCCGCCTCGATGCGACCGCGCACGATCGCGAGGTACTCCTTGCCGACGGTGCGCGCCGCGAACTGCTGCTTGACGGCGACCTCGGCGGGCCCCGGCACCGCGCACACGACGATGCCGCTCGTCTCGCGATCGAGACGATGGCAGAGCTGCGGCGTCGGCACGCCGAACCGCTCCGCGAGCAGGTTCGTCAGCGTGTTGCGGTGGTACGTCGCCGAGGGATGCACCGGCAGCCCTGCCGGCTTGTCGATCACGGTGATCGCCTCGTCGCGATGAACGACCCCGAACTCGCGCGGCGTCACGGGCTCGACGAACTTCTCGCGAACCAGCAGCACGACCTCGCCGCTGCGCACGCGCTCGCTCGGCGCCCGCCGCGTGCCGTCGGGCAGGAAGGCGCACGCGCGGATGATCTCGTCGGCGCGGCTCCGCGACAGCCGCGGGATCCGCCACTGCACGAAGCGATCGAGGCGCTGCCCGTCGAGCTCGTTCGGGACGTCGAACGTCAGCACGACCGAGTCGGGCTCGCACCCCGGCGGCACCGGAGGATCGACGCGCGGCCCCGGCAGCGGCTCGCGCCGCGCGCGCGGGTTCCGATGAGCCATGGCCGTGGAGACGACCGCCCCCGACGGGGATCAGGCCGCCTTGATGACCTTGCCGGACCGGATGCAGCGCGTGCAGACCCGGATGTGCTTGGGGGTACCGTCCACCATGGCGTGCACCGCCTGGAGGTTCGGCTGCTGCCACTTCCGCGCCTTGCGGTTCGAGTGGCTCACGGTGTGGGCGGCCTGGGCGCCCTTTGCACAGATGTCACAGCGATAGGCCATGGGTCGACTCCCGAGAGGGCCGCGGGTCTAGCACCGCGATCACGGGGGGGCAAGCACCGTGGCCAGGTCGAGGGATGGAATGCGGCGGCCGCCGGCGACCGTTTGGGCCCGACCCCCTCCTCGTGGCAAACTCTGGTCCGACCGCATGAGCTCCCCTCCGCCTCCTTCCGGCGCGCCGAGCGGCGACCCCAGCCCGGCGACGGCCGGCGGCGGTCGTTCCGCGTCTCGCCCGCGGGCGGCGCTCTGGGCGTGGCTGCTGATTGCGGCCGGAATCGCGGCGATCGCCGGAGAGCAGGTCTCTGGGCCGCAGGAGGCCGCAGGCGGCTCCCAGGGCGCCGGAGAGGACG
>JALYRN010000854.1 GCA_030855295.1 Myxococcota bacterium
GCGTCGGGCTGGCCGACGGAGGGCACGTCATCGATCCCGACGGCCCCGGCGCGACCCCGGAGCTCGCGGTGTGGTGCGAGGCGGGATGGACGCTGCTGGCGCGAGTCGACGGGCTGTCGGGCGGCCTGGGCTACGACGCGCCGGCGTGGACCGGCGAGCTCGCGGAGGACCCGCTCGCGCCCGTCGACCCGACCTCGCGGGCGAGCGAGCTGCTCGCGGCGTACTATCACGTGCCGGTGAGCCGCCTGCAGCTCCGCATGTGGGAGGGCAGCACGATGCGGATGCGCGAGGCGGGGCTCTCGCCCTCGACGCCGACGACGCTGCGCGCCGCGATGGGCAGCGGTGACGTTCGCGTGGCGATGGACGCGGGGGGATGGGCGGCGCTGGTGAACGGCGCCGTGCCGAGCGGCGCACCGTGCGACACGATGCCGATCGTGACCGCGAACGCGCGCGTGCGGATCGGGCTCGTCGTCGGCGAGAGCACCGGCTCCTGTGATCCCGCCGGCGCGTGGTTCGGCTTCGGCGCGGACACGAACGCGTCGACCGGGTGCAACGACTACCCGAACACCGCGGGCGGGGCGCGGCTCTGCGGGGCGCCCCCGCAGCGCGCCGAGTACGCGCGCTTCGCGGTGGTGCTCGGGCGCTGACCCCCGCAGGAGCGCTCGCCCGGAGTGGGCGAGCCGATCATGGGACAGGCCCGGGCCGATTGACGATCCCGCTCGCTGGATCCAGACAGACACGAGATGGTGACGCGTCAGCCCGATCGGATCGCGATGCTCGAGGCCGAGGTGACTCGGCTGAACGGCGAGCTCGCGCTGCTCGAGCGGCAGTGGTCGCGCAAGCACCTCCTCGCGGTGTTCGGGCTCTTCGCGATCCCGGCGTACTTCCTGTTCGGCGGGCTCGTCGCGGCCGTCGTGCTGTTCTGCACGCCCGCGCTGATCGCGACACAGGCGTACCTGGTCGGGATTCGCCGCATGGAGTGTCGGCAGCTGATCGCCGAGACGCACCGCGAGCTCGCGGCCGCGAAGCGCCGGGCCGCCCCGCGGATCGCGACCGAACGCACGCCCGATCCCGCTCCGGCGTGAAAGGGGTCGCCGTTCCTGGTATCTGTCTGCGCGATGAACTCGCCTTCGCGCTCCTTCCTCCTCCTCCTGGCCGCGCTCTCGATCGTCGCTTGCTCCAGCGTCGACCCCGTCACGCCGGGAGACGACGCCGGGGGCGCCGATGGTGGCACGATCGCTCCCGACGCCGGCGGATCGACGGCGCCGCCCGAGACGATCGGCCCGGAAGAGCGACCGGCGCGCCTGGTCGTCCCCAACGCGCATGACGGCGTCACGCCGCTGCCGCTGATGGTGCTGCTGCACGGGTACTCGGCGAACGCGACGGTGCAGGACACGTACTGGCGTGCGTCGACGGTCGCACGGACGATGGGCTTCTATCTCGTGCTGCCCGAGGGCACGACCGACACCAGCGGCGAGCAGTTCTGGAACGCGACGCCGGCGTGCTGCGACTTCGGAGCGACGGGCGTCGACGACGTCGCGTACCTGACGGGGCTGCTCGACGCCGCCGAGGCAGTGGTGCCGGTGGACACCTCACGCGTGTACTTCATCGGGCACTCGAACGGCAGCTTCATGAGCTTCCGGATGGCGTGCGAGCTGGCGGATCGCGTGACGGCGATCGGCGGGCTCGCGGGCGCGGACTTCCTCGGCGACGACGACTGCGTGCCGTCGCAGCCGGTCTCGGTGCTGCACGTGCACGGCACCGCCGACGCGACCATCGCGTTCGCCGGCAACGCGTACTACCCGAGCGCGCGCGTCGCAGCCGAGCGCTGGGCGACTCGCGCGGGGTGCGATGCGACGATGCCGGAGACGCTCGCGTCGATCGATCTCGACACTGCGCTGGCGGGTGACGAGACGACCGTCACGCGCTGGTCGGACTGCACGAGCGACGCGGACGTCGAGCTGTGGACGATCGAGGGCGGCGGCCACATCCCGGGGTTCAACGCGACGTGGATGCCGCAGCTCGCGACCTGGCTGCTCGCGCACTCGCGCGAGTAGTCACGCTGGCTGCCGGCAGGCGCAGGCTCACCACAGGATGTCGGCGGGCTCGCCGAGGATCGACGCGGCGGCCTCGAGCGCGCTGACGACGGTGCCCTCCATGCACGGCACGTCGACGCCGTTCTTCGTCCAGTCGCCGGCGAAGCGCAGGTTCACCAGGCTCGGCGGCGCGGGGCGCGGGCGGTTGTCGAGCGTGCCGGGCTGGAGCAGCGTGTAGCGCGACGATCGATCGATGTTCCCGCGCACGTACTGATCGCGCATCGGATCGCCGGGCGTCCACGGCGCATGCAGGCGCGTCAGATCGAGCTGTCCGGTGGCGGGATCGACGGCGACCGGCAGCAGGCGCCCGAGCTCGTCCAGCGCGAACGTCTTCGCGGTCGCGTAGGCATCGCTCTCCGCGGCCGCGCGCGCCGCCGGGTCCTCGCTGTCGGTCGACCAGCCGCCGCCGAACGGGCCGGACATGTAGAGCAGCCCACGCGGTCCGCCCACGGCGGGCCACTGCTCGATCGACAGGAGCGGATCCTCGCCGAGCATCGAGTTGAGCGGCTGCCGGAACGCGCCGAGCACGCGGCTGGTCCAGTGCCAGCCGAGCAGGTGCAGGTCCTGCCGGAACCAGGTCTGCAGATGCAGCGTCGCGACCGTCGGGACGCCCCCGATCTTCGAGAGCACCGGGTGGCCCGCGTGCCCGCGCAGCACGTGCGCGGTGACCGGCGCCGGCAGCGCGCAGACCACCCAGTCGAAGTCGATCCCGTCGCGCAGCACGAGATCGGCGCCGACCTGATCGTGCACCGCGTCGGAGTAGGGATCCTTGCCTGCGATCGGCACCGGCGCCGTGAGCTGCGCGAGATCGGGCTCGTGCTGCCAGCACGGCACCTGCGCGATCATCGCGAGCGGCGAGTATGCGTACGGACCCGCGCTGACGGTCGCCTGCCGGCCGTACGCGATCTCGTCGACGCGACCGCCGACCATGCGCACTTCCTTCACCTTCGCGAAGAACTCGAGCTTCACGCCGCGCGCGCGCAGCACCTCGTACATCGGGGCGAAGACGGTCTCGCCCATGCCCGCGGTCATCGTCCAGTAGGGCGCCTTCTCGTAGTCGGTCACGAGCTTGAGCAGGCCGCGCGCGGCGACGCCGGCCGCGAGCGTCGGCGCGCTCTGATCGGGGCCGGCGTACGCGAAGATCCCGTCGTACGGCACCTGCATCAGCGCGGACGCGTCGAGGCTCGGGAAGCCGGGGATCGCGTGGCTCCGCATCCAGGCGCGGAAGTCCTGCGCGTCGAGGTCGTCCCACGTCTTGCCGCCGAAGACGATGTCGTTGGCGATCCCGCGGACGAGCGTGAGCACGAACGCGAGCGCCTGACGCTCCACCGTGTTGCCGCTGCCCGGCAGCAAGCCGCCGAGCAGCCCCGTGATCGCCGCGCCGCCGGCCGCCTGCGCGAACGCGGCGGCGGCGAGGAGCTGATCCTCGAG
>JALYRN010000855.1 GCA_030855295.1 Myxococcota bacterium
GCGTGCGTCCACCTCGCGGGCGAGGCGGCGCCGCGCTGCGTGGTCACGGACTGCGCCGCGGAGCGCCTCGACTGCAACCTCGATCCCGCGGACGGCTGCGAGGCGAACTTCTGCCGCGACCTCGCGCACTGCAGCGCGTGCTTCGGCTATCGCGGGCGCTGCGACGCCGGGATCTGCCTCGACGGACGCTGCGCACCGTCGAGCTCTTCGTTCGGGCTCGCGTCGGGGATCATCGTCCGCGCTCGGGACGGCGCGCCGATCGCGGGGGCGAGCGTGTCGCGCGCGCGAGAGTGCGGCACGCCGACGATCACCACGAGCTCTGCGACCGGGTCGTACGAGGTGGGGTGGGACTTCGACCCGCAGTTCGTGCTCGTCCGCACCGAGGCCGCGGGGTACGCGACGCAGATCGACGGCGCGAGCAGCTGGGCCGACATCCGCCTGATCGAGGTCAGCGAGCTGGACGCGCTCCTCGCCGCATCACCGGTGCCGGTGGATCGGCGCCTCGGCATCGTCGTCGTCGACGCGCCGGGGGCCATCGGCGTCGGCGAGGTGGTCGAGCCGGTCGTCGGTGTGTACCGGGCGCCGGCGATCGCGGCGAGCCCGAGCTACGTCGTCCCGCTGACGGGCGGCTGGGTCCGCCAGGTCTTCGTCGACGTGCGACCCGGCACTGCCCGCGTCCGGGTCGGGCGCGCGGGAGACAGCGCGTACACCGTCGAGTGCAACGAGATCTCGGCGACCCACGAGGGCGCCTGGGACGCGCCGGTCTGGCACGACACCGTCGTCAGCGGCGACGCGATCGTGCACGTCCGCTTCGGCTGGTGCCGCAGCGGCCTCATCGGTGGCTGACGCGCGTTCCTCTGCTCACGGCTGCTGCTGCGTGTCGCGACCAGGATCCGCTCGCGCGCGAGATCGTAGGTGACGACGAACGTCGACAGCAGCTCGACCGACGGCCGAGAGAGCACCACCCGACGAGTGGTCCGCTTGAGAAGACGCCGCGTGCGCCCATATTGCGTCGCCGTTCAGCAACAGCGCGTCCGCGCGCGGTCTCAGTGATGTCGAGCGTCCGTCAGCCCAGCGTGGATCCCTCGTCGAGCGCAGCGCGCGTCGCGGTGATCACTGGCGCAGCGTGCCTCGCGCTCGGCTCGTTCTTCCTCGTCGCGTGGTTCTTCGACGAGTCGACGATCGCGTTCGCATCGTCGCGGATGAAGACGAACACCTCGCTCGGGCTCGCTCTGGTGGGCGGCGCGATCGCGGCGCGCGGTCTCGCCACCATGCGCGGAGGCGACCGCACCGCGCACGTGCTCGAGCACATCGCGCTCGTGCTCGCGACGCTGGCGCTCGCGCTGGCGCTCGCCACCGGCGCCCAGCACCTCGGCCTGAGAGACCTCGGGATCGACGAGCTGCTCGCGCACGACCCCGACGTGCAGCAGGAGACCGGCAGCTACCCGAACCGAATGGCGCCCAACGCCGCCCTCTCCCTCGGCGCGTTGGCGATCGCGGTCGTCGCGGGACGCGTGCGCCGGCTCGGTGCGCTGTCCCATCTGACCGCATGCCTCGTGCTCGGCGTCGGCATGCTCGCGATGCTCGGATACGCGTACGGCGTCCCGATGCTGTACCGGCCGACTTCGTTCATCCGCATCTCGCCGTTCACGTCGGCGGCGGCGGCGCTCGGGAGCATCGGTGCGCTCGCGCTGCGCACCGACGTCGGCCTGTCGCGGCTCGCGACGAGCGAGGGATCCGCTGGTCTCCTCACGCGGCAGATGTTGCTCGTCACCTTCGTGGTTCCGGTCGCGCTCGGTTGGCTGCGGCTCGAGGGTGAGCGGCGCGGGGTCTTCCCGACCAGCATCGGGACGGCTCTTCTCGTGCTCGCGATGATCACGACGTTCGCGGTCGTCGTGGTGGCGCTCGCGCGCTCCATCGAGGCCCACGAGGCGACGCGGCGCGCGGCGGAGTAGCGCTTGCGACGAGCGGCCGCGCTCACGGGCGAGCTCGCGCGTGCCGCGACGGTGGAGGAGGTCAGGGCCGCGACGCTCGGCGCCGGCGTGCGTGCGCTGGGCGCGAAGTCCGGCGCCCTCGTGCTGATGGACCACGACGACAGCGCGCTCCGGATCGCCGGAACGATCGGCTTCGATGACGCGATTGCATCGCGCTACGTCACGATCCCCCTCGACTCCGAGGTCCCCGTCGCGACCGCGGCCCGCACCCTGGCACCGGTCTTCGTGCGGTCGCGGCGGGAGATGAGCGGGCGGCACGGAGTCCCCGACGAGCACATCGGCGAGCACCAGTCGTGGGCCGCGCTGCCGCTGATCGGGCGCTCGCGGCGGCTCGGGGTGCTCGCGCTGAGCTTCGCCGACCCCCAGTCGTTCGACGAGCCCGCGCAGGCAGAGCTCCAGCGCCTCGCCTCTCAGTGCGCGCAGGCGCTCGACCGCGCGCTGGCCCTCGAGGCGCTGGAGAGCGCGACCCGGCGACTGCACGCGACGCTCGAGGCGGGGTCGATCGGCACGTACTCGTGGGACGTCGGAGCCGATCGGTTCGAGCACGACGCCGGCATCGCGCGCATCTTCGACCTGGATCGCGCCAGCGGGCACGACCTCGAGACCTTCGCGCAGCGCATCCACCCGGACGATCGCGCGCAGTGGCTCGCCGCGCTGGCCGAGTCACGAACGCGAGGCGTCGATCTCGAGGTGCGCTTCCGCGTCGTCCGCGGCGACGGAACGATGCGTTGGGTTCTCGACAAGGGACAGACGCTGAAGGACGAGGAAGGTCGGACGACGTGCCTCGTCGGCGCGGTCGTCGATCTCACCGGCGAGCACCACGCCAGAGAGAGCGCAGAGCGCGCGAGCCGCGCGAAGGACGAGTTCCTCGCCATGCTCGGGCACGAGCTGCGGAACCCTCTCGCGCCGATCCGGACCGCGCTCGAGCTGATGCAGTTGCGCGGCGGGGACGCGCTGCGCAAGGAGCGCAACGTCATCGAGCGGCAGGTCGATCACATGGTGCGGCTCGTGGACGATCTCCTCGACGTGTCGCGCATCACCCGAGGCTCGGTCGAGCTCCGACTTCGCCCGCTCGATCTCGCCGAGGTGTTCTCGAAGGCGCGCGAGATCGCGGTGCCCCTGTTCGAGCGGAAGCTGCAGCGCGTCGAGATCGACGTGGCCGCGGGGCTCTCGATCGTCGCCGACGCGCACCGCATGACGCAGGTGATCGCGAACCTCCTCACGAACGCGGCGAAGTACACGCCTGCTCGGGGCCGCATCGCGGTGCGCGCGCGCGCCGAGGACGGCGACGTCGTGCTCGAGGTCCACGACGAGGGTGTCGGCATCGGGCCGGATCTGCTGCCTCGGCTCTTCGACGCCTTCGTGCAGGGTGAGCGCACGATCGAGCGTTCGGAGGGCGGGCTCGGGCTCGGCCTCACGATCGTGAAGACCCTGGTCGAGATGCACGGCGGCACCATCCGCGCCGCCAGCGAGGGCCGGGGCCGCGGCTCGACGTTCACGCTCCGTCTCCCGCGCGCGCCGCAGCTCGTGCT
>JALYRN010000856.1 GCA_030855295.1 Myxococcota bacterium
GCGTGGGAGGACGCGAGCGCGATGCCGATCGGGGCGCGCGCGCCGATCGGGGGCGTCGAGCTCGAGCGCTTCGCGCGGCTCCATGCGCCGATGATCGAGCTCGCGCGCGCGCTCGAGGCCGTGGGCGCCGAGGTGTGGATCGTCAGCGCCTCGGCGCAGCCGATCGTCGAGGCGCTCGCGGAGATCGCCGGGCTGCGGAGCGATCGCGTGATCGGCGTGCGCATGCCGCGGCGAGAGTGGAGCGCGACCGAGGGCGAGGTGATCGATCACGGGTTCGAGCCGTGCGGGCAGGGCGCGCTCGAGACGCCGGTGATGACGTGGCACGAGGGGAAGCGGTGCTGGATCAACCGGGTGATCTTCGAGCGGCCGATCGATCGGCAGCGCGTCCGAGCGGAGCAGGCCGCGCTGCGGCCGGTGTTCGCCGCGGGCGACAGCGACGGCGATCTCGCGATGCTCCAGGACGCGACCGAGCTGCGCGTCGTGCTCGATCGTCATCAGCCGCGCGTGATGTGCAGCGCGCTCGCGGATCCGGCGCGCTGGCTGGTGCAGCCGCTCTTCGTCGATCCGCCGCCGCCTCGCTCGGAGCCCTATCCGTGCGCGCGGTTCGCCGACGAGCTCGGTCCCGTTCGGGACGAGCACGGGCGCTCGATCGCCGATCAGTCGCCGCCTCGCGTGGACGGAAGCGGAACGGCGTGAGAATGTCGCGGCGATGGCTTTGCACAGACCGCTTCCGCTTCCGCTTCCGCTCGCGCTCGCGGTCGTGATCCTGCTCGGCGTCTCCTCGGCCGGCGCGCAGGAGCCGACGCTCCAGGACGAACAGGCGCGCACACACTTCCAGTCGGGGCGCCTCTACTTCGATCGCGCGCAGTACGACGATGCGCTGCGCGAGTTCGAAGCGGCGTACGACTTGAGCCACCGTGCGGCGCTGCTCTACAACATCTATCTGACGTACGAGCGCCTGGGGCGGTACGGCCAGGCGGCGGATCGCCTCGAGCAGTTCCTCCGTGACGATCCGTCGATCGAGGACGACCAGCGCGCGACCTACGAGGCGCGCATCGCGAACCTCCGTGAGCGCGCGACCGCCGCTGCGGCGCCGACCCCCATGCCGGAGCCGCAGCCGGAGCCCGCGCCGGTGGACGAGGGAGGGCTCTCTCCCCTCGGCATCGCCGGCATCGCGACGCTCGGCGCGGGCGCCGCGAGCCTGATCGTGTTCGCGATCACCGGAGGCATGGCGCTCGGCGAGGACGCCTCGCTCGCCGACAGGTGCGGCGCGAGCGCAGGCCGCACCTGCACCGAGGAGGACGTCTCGGGATTGCGCACGCTGACGACCGTCGCCGACGTGACGTGGGTCGCCGGGCTGGTGCTCGCGGCGGCGGGCGCGACGCTGCTGGCGATCGATCTGACGAGCGATCGATCGGGCGAGACCGCGCGCATCTCGGTGGCTCCGATGATGGGACCGGGCTTCGCGGGCGCGATGATCGGAGGTCGGCTGTGAAGCGGCTCGTCCTGATCCTCATCGCGATTGCGCTCGCACCGCTGGCGGGGTGCAGCCTCGCGCTCGACGCGAACGATCACCTCGGGGGAGCGCCCACCGTCGACGCGGGCCGCTTCGATGCCGGCGCGGTCGATGCGTCGCTGCCCGACGGCGGCGATGCGGGGATGGCGGACGGACCGGACGCGGGGCCGCCCGACGCCGGACCCGACGCGGGCCCGCCGATTCCGGAGTGCGCCGCGGACGCCGACTGCGGCGCACCGGGCGTCGCGAGCTGCATCGCCGAGCGCTGCGTCTTCTGCGCGGGCGCGACCGACAGTGTCACGGTCGCGTCGAGCACGGCGTATGACCGGCGGCTCTCGATGGCGATCGGCTCCGACGGAGCCGCCAGCGAGATCGGCCTCGCGTGGACCGGCAGCGGCAGCTCGGCGTACCTGTACCGCACGCCCGTCATCGCGCCGCTCGCCGCGCCGGGCACGCTGCCGAGCCGCACCGACGCGCTCTTGATGCAGCTCCGCACTCAGGCCACGCAGGACGTGGTCTCGATCGACGTGGGCGACGGCTACTACGAGCCAACGGAGCGCCTGTTCGAGCTCGCGGTGGTGGTGCGAGACCCCGCGCGCAGCGGCCACAACTACGCGCTGTGGTCGCCGACCGGCTTCACGCACCACACGTTTCCGAACCCGGCGGACTATGTCGAGCCGGTGCGCGATCTCGCGCCGCTCGTGCTCTGGGGCGCCGGAGGCCGGGCGATCGGGCGCCGCAACAACGGCCTCGGCGGCATCGTGTACGTCTCCTACGAGACCTCGTACGGCAACGAGCAGACGACCTACGTTCGCTCCGAGCTGCCGGCCGACGATCTGGTCGAGCCGGCGTTCGCGGGACGCCTGGTCGGCATGCCGACCGCGTCGGGGCTGCTCCTCTGGGACGGCATCATGGGGAACACGCCGGCCGTGATCCCGACCAGCGATCGCAGCGGGCGCGCGTCGATGGCGCTGCGTGGGGGCGACGTCTACGTCGTCGCGTTCCCCGCGGGATCGCAGGTGCGAGTGCGCTCGCTGACCTGCGCCGTGGCTGCGATCAGCTCGTGCATGTACGACGCGTCGATCGCGTCCGACATCGACACCGGCGCGGAGTCCGTCGACGCGGTCGCGGTGGTGTCCTCGATGGGCCGACCGGTCGTCGTCTCGTACGAGCGCCACGCCGGCGGAGAGGGACGCTTGGTGATGCGCGTGCTGCGTCCGAGCGGGCTCCCCTACGACGCGCCGGGAGGCGGCACCGCGCTGGTGCTCGACACGCTCGCTGCGGGCACGACGATCTCCGACGCGCGGCTCGCGCTCGCGCCCGACGGCACGGGGCGGCGCTACGTCGCCGCGTGGATGCGAGGCCCCGAGGGCGCCGGCGCGCGCGATGTGCGCGTGCGCTCGATACCGGTCGCCTGCGGCCTGTGAGCGCGGCACGCAAGAGCGGCGTCGTCAGCGCGGGGATGGTGCTGGTGCGACTCGATCCGAGCGGCACGCAGCTGCTCCTGGTGCACCCCGGCGGGCCGTTCTTCGCGAAGAAGGACGAGGGCGCGTGGTCGATCCCGAAGGGCCTCGTCGACGAGGGCGAGGACGAGCTCGCGGCGGCGCGGCGCGAGGTCGTCGAGGAGCTCGGGATCGCGCCGCCCGAGCCGCCCTTCGTCGCGCTCGGGGAGGCGCGGCTCAAGTCCGGCAAGCGCGTGCACGCGTGGGCCGCGCGCGGCGAGATGGACACGGCCGCGCTCCGCAGCAACGAATTCGAGCTCGAGTGGCCGCCGCGCTCCGGGAAGAGACAGCGCTTCCCGGAGGTCGATCGCGCGGCGTGGGTCGATCTCGAGACCGCACGACGGCTCGCGAACCCGGCGCTCGTCCCGCTGCTCGAGCGCGCGCACGAGGCGAGCGTGATCGCGGCGCTCTTCGGCGGAGACGGATCGTGACGCGCGCGTGGATCGTGCTCGCCGTCGCGCTCACGTGCGGATGTGGACCGGCGCCGCGCGAGGCGCCCGCGCCG